>JAFZWH010000169.1 GCA_017617415.1 Victivallales bacterium
GTGGTCGATGTGACCGTTGGTGCCGATGTTGCAGTGCGGCTTGTCGCGAACGAAGGTTTCTTTAGCCATTTTGTTTTACCTCGTGTGGTTTAAAGGCGCCGCCGGATGCGGCTTATTGCCTTTTTATGTTGTTGTTATGATGAAAAATACTAAATTGTTTAGTAAAGAAAAGGCATAGACTGGCCAGTTTTCCGGCTTATCCATGCTTTTTTCTAAAATGGAGCCCGCATTCGGAATCGGACCGAAGACCTCATCCTTACCAAGGATGCGCTCTACCAACTGAGCTATGTGGGCCCTGAAATTGTACCAGCTATGCCTACGCCAGTTCCGGTTTCCGACGGCAGACAATTTCGGCGTGCTTCATACCATAGCCCGAATTGGCAAGATTGCAAATTTCTTCACGCATTTTTTTCTTTTTTTCGGCGTTTTTTTCCATTTTCGTTCTAAAAAACTCATGCCTCGTCAATTTCCAGAAATCACATCGGATGTCCAGACAGCCCATACCCGTGTCTTTTTGCATTTCATCAAAATCATGGAATTCGGGTTATAGTATGACATTCGTAAGTCCCACACCACGATTCTTCCATTGGCAAACCGTTGCGGACAGGTTGAACCATCATGCTTTCGTTTCAGAATCCAACCCTGCTTTGGCTGCTGCCGCTGGCGGCGCTGCCGCTTCTTCTACACCTACTGAGTCGGCAGCTCCCGCCACGCCTTGCCTTTCCCACCACACGCTTTTTGCTGAAGTCACCGCGCCCTCAACACGGACACCGCAGATGGCAGGACTGGCTGCTGATGCTTTGCCGAATGGCACTCATCGCCCTGCTCTGCCTCGCCCTCGCTGGACCACGCTGGAGTCCTCCCGTCGATCGCCCGACCACCACCCCGCATCCGCCCGCTCTCGCCATCCTGCTGGACGCATCGGCCAGCATGCTCCCACATGCCGCACAGGCTCGCGCCTCCACCATGCAGCTGTTAGCAGATCACCCAGGCTGGGAAATCGCCATTTTCACCTTTGACAACTCATCCAACCTATTGAGTATAAACTCCTTGGGCACCTGGATGCCCGGCTATGCCGAAGGTCATCCCGCCACTGCACTTCGACAGGCCGGACAGTGGCTCGCACAACACGCCAACTCCGCAGAGTCTCATCTGGCCATCGTGAGCGATTTCCAACACAGCAACTGGAGTGCGGAACTCCCTGGCATTCCTCTTGAGACACAACTTGAACTCCATGAGATGGCCAAGTCCCAACCGCAGGACAACGCCGCCATCACTTCTGTCCAGTCGGTTCCCGTGGGAGAGAATCAACTGCGGATGCGCATAGGCTGGCGCAACTGGGGCGACAAGCCACAGCATCGCACGCTAAACATCTTTTGGGGATCCAGGCACATTAGCCAGGAAATCGAATTGCCGCCACACGCCGAAGGCGCCACCGCCGTCGTGACCGACTGGACGCCCAACGAAAACCACGCCTCCGCTGTCTTGGACCCCGCCGACTCATTTCCCGCTGACGACCGCTATTGCTTTTGGGCTCAACGCAACCCTGCCGTGCCAGTCCTTCTGCTCCTGCCGGACAATTCTTCGGATGGTCCATTGGCTGACGAACTGGAGTTCTTCCTCCAGCGTGCCCTCACCGCCGAGCGTTCCGGCGTCCCTGGCCACTTCACTGTCCAGTCCCTGGGCGCCAGTTCCCTTACGCTTGTGGATCTGAGGAATTTTGCCCTGGTGATATTGGCTGGATGCGTCGAACGCCTGGCGCCCGACGCCACTGGGCCCTTGCGCGAATATCTGTCCACCGGCGGCAGTGTGGTCTTCCTCCCCGGCAGTGCACCTGTCGTCGCCTGGCGCTATCTCCATGAAAATGGCTTTATCAACTTTGGGGAACAAGGACTTTCGCGTCAACCCACCGGTCTGGGCGAGGTTCCCGCCAAAACCCTGCTGGCGCCTCTCTTTCCCGCCACAGCGCCGTCGGATCTTCATCTCTTCAATATTCGACAAACTCTGCGTGTCGTCCCACCATCAACCGACGCCATTCTTCTTCAGACCCTGGACGGTCTTCCTGCGCTTGTCCAGCATGATACAGAGGTGGGTGGCTCACTTTACGCTTTTACCTTCGCCTTCCATCACGAGGTGACAGACTTTCCACTGACCCAGTCTTTTCTACCTATCATCAGAGAAATCTGCGCCGCCGCCACGCAGTCGCACTCCGAAACCATTCGACTCCTTTGCGGGGAGCCCTTCCCTGCTTTAACGGCACTTGACGGCACACCGCTCCACCTGGAACTTTTGGAAGACACCGCTTCCCCCGGGCTTGCCCGTCTGGGCAGCCATCCCGTGGAAATCAACGTCTCTCCGCTGGAATCCCAACCAAACCGCGCCGACCTGGAAGAACTTCGCCGCATTCTGCAACGTCCCCAGGAGGACGGAGACGCCATCATGCCAGACGACCTTCCACAGGTTTCCCATGACTTGCGCCCCTGGGCCTATACGGCTCTCGCCGTCCTCGCTATCCTTGAACTATTGCTTCTTTTCGCAGGACATCCAGTTCAACACGACTCCGAAAAACATATTTTCTCAACCCTCTGGCACTGAAAACTATTCCGTCTGTTCACGGAAGAGTTTGGCATAGAAGCCGTTATTCGCCATCAGTTGCTGGTGGGTGCCCAATTCGGCGACATGTCCGTCAGCCAGCACTGCTATCTGATGGCAGCGTACCGCCATCGAGATGCGCTGTGACACCATGATGGCGGTCTTGCCGACCAACTGGGTGGCAAGCGTCTCCTGAATTCGACGCTCGGTGTTGGCGTCCAGTGCACTGGTGCAGTCATCCAGCAGCAGCACATCGGGGTTGGTAAGCAACGCCCGCGCCAAGGAGAGCCGCTGTCGCTGACCGCCTGAGAGGGACTGCCCCTTTTCGCCAATCAGCGTCTCATATTGGACTGGCATCTCCATGATGAAGTCGTGCATCTGGGCGGCGGCGGCGGCCTTGAGAATCTGCTGGTTGGTGGCGTTCAAATATCCGTAGGCGATATTGTCGCGCATTGACCCGGAGAAGATCTGCGCCTCCTGCGGAACCACGCCGAGTCTTTCGCGGAGGCTGGCGAACTGGATTTTCTGAAGATCCACGCCGTCGAATCGGATGGATCCTGCCGTGGGGGTGTAGAGTCTCGCCAACAGATGCAGCAGCGTGGTTTTTCCTGAACCCGAAGCGCCCATGATGCAAAGCCACTGTCCGGCTGGCACGAAGAGCGACACGTCGTCCAGCACCAGTTGCCGATGGTTGCGGTTGCGTTCGCGTTCCTCCGGAGTTAGGCTGGCATCGCTGCCAGCGGGGTACTGGAAGGAGAGATGCTCGATGGCAACTCCCTGGCAAAGCGGCGTGGGAAACGGCACGGCGTTGGGGTCCTCGGTGATCTCCAGCGGCTCGTCCAGCACCCCGAAGCACCTCGCCAGTGCGACCTGGAGACGCTGCAGGATGAACGAGAGCTGGGTGAAGTCGGTAACCGGCTGGAAAAGGAGGTTCGCGGTGGACTGCAGGAAGAGCATCTTGCCCAGGCTCATCCGCCCCTGAAGCACCAGGTATCCGCCGTAGAGAAAAATCACGCAGTTAACCAGGTGCACGATCAGCCAGGTCCAGAAGTTCGTCACCATGAAATACCACTCCACCCGCACCGCGTCCCGGAGATATGCGCTGGAAAGCCGATGGAAGGCGAGGATTTCGCCACGCTCGCGTCCGTAGGACTGCACCGCCTTCACCGCATCCATCTTCTGGGAGACGAGTCCGTAGATGCAGGAGTTGGTCTGACGCTGCTCGATCTGCAAGCGCTGCACTTCTGGGCGGGTCTTCTTGCGCAGAAGAATGAAGACTGGCGCACAGGCGCACAGCAACATCAGAATTCGCCAGTCGCCAACAAGCAGGATAGCCACGCCGCCAGCCAGCATCGAAGCGCCACGCGTGCCCACGCTGATGACCTCGTTGAGCGCGGTCTTCGCGGCGCCGGTGTCGCTCATGATGCGTGAGAGCAGCCGTCCCGTCCCCAGCCGATGATGATAGGAAAGCGAGAGGTCCAGCACCTTCTGGTGCAGGTCTTCGCGGAGTTTCCCCAAGATGACCTGGTTGACCGCAATCTGTCGCCGTGCCGCCCATCTCGCCACGAAATTGAAGGAGAACTGCGTGAGGATGTAGACCACCGCCAGCCAGAAGAGTTTGCGACCGGCTTCGGCCGGCCGGTTGGTGAAACGCACGCCAAGGCCGATGCGCCGGCCCTGGCTGACTTCGGGCGGATGGCGCGCAACAGGGATGTGGTCCTGCGCGGTCAGGCGCACCTGCGTATCAGGGATCTCGGACGTCTCGCCGCCAACCACAAGAATGGAGTCCACCACCACGCGATTCAAATAGGATATGACATAGGAGTAGTTCGCGTTGACGGCCACCAGCAGGATGCTCAACAGCAGCGCCCAGCGATTCGGCCATAGATATTCCCGCAGGAAGCGCCAATAAAGCGCTCCTCCTGCCGCATCATTGCCCCCGTGGTGCGCCGGAGTGCGGTAGGGATAGTCTCGGAAATGTTCGCGGGTGAAGTTGAGCATCAGTCCTCCAGGACCCCCTTACCGATGTGCTTGGTATAGAGGTCATGGTAACGGCCATTTGGAATGGCCATCAGCGCATCGTGGGTGCCCTGCTCGACGATTACGCCGTGGTCCAGCAGGATGATCTGGTCGGCGTTCTTGATGGTCGAGAGGCGGTGCGCGACCACAAAACTGGTGCGGTTGGCCAGCACGCGGGTCATCGCACGCTGGATGGCGGCCTCGGCATCGGAATCCAGCGAACTGGTCGCCTCGTCCATGATCATGATCGCCGGGTCGGCGCAGATGGCGCGGGCGATGTTGATGCGCTGCTTCTGACCAACGGAGAGCGCCAGTCCGTCCTCGCCCACTTTGGTATCATAGCCCTTGGGCAGACTGGCGATGAAGTCATGGATTTCGGCGGCCTTGGCGGCCTGCACGACCTCCTCCTCCGTGGCATTGATGCGCCCGTAGGCGATGTTCTCGCGGATGGTGGTGGAGAAGAGGTGCGACTCCTGAAGGACGATGCCGAACTGGCTGCGCAAGTCGTGGAGACGGTAGTCGCGGATGTCGCGCCCGTCCAGCCGCAGCGTCCCGCCAGTCACGTCGTAGAACCGTGCAATAAGGTTGAGGAGAGTGGACTTGCCACAGCCGGTCGCCCCGATGAAAGCGACCGTCTGTCCGGGGGAGACATGGAGATCGATGCCCTTGATGACCTCGACGCCGGGTTCATAGTGGAAATGCACATCCTCGAAATCCACCTGCCCTTTCAGGCGACGGCACGGCACGGCGTCCGGCTTCTCGGTAATCTCGCACGGCTCGTCCAGCAGCTCGAAGAGCCGTTGGGCGGCGACGCCCGCCTCCTGGAGTTGCCCGACCAGTTGGCTGAAGCGCACGGCGGGCCAGAGCAACTGCGCGGCGAAGCCGCTGAACGCCATCACGTCACCGTAGCTCATCTCGCCCTGGAGAACCATCGCGCAGCCCAACAGGTAGATGGCGGCGGTGCCCAAGGCGTTGATCAGCGAGACGTTCATCCAGAAGGTGTTGTTGGCCACGTCGCGGGTGTAGCCGTAGTCCAGCGAAATGACGTCCTGGTCATGAAATGCCAAATGTTCGCGCGCCTCGGTGCCGAAGGTCTTGATGGCGAGGTCGCCTCCCATGCGGTTCTGCACGCCTGCATTGAGCAGGTCGTCCTCTCTGCGCACCAGCCGGCTGTATCGGATGATCTTCTTGATGCGCAGACGGTAATTGAGCACGAAAACGGCGATGACCGCATACAGAGCCAAAGCCAGTCGCCAGTTGATGGCGATGGTCGCCATGGTGGCGCTGGTGGCGATGATGAGGTCTGAGATGACGGTGAGGCAGGGTCCGCCGCACACCGTCTGCATCGCCCAGGTATCCTCCATCAGGCGGTTGACCACCTTGCCTGGGCTGGTGCGGTTGAAAAAACGCAACGAGAGATAGAGTAGATGACGGTAGATTGCCAGACGTAGGTTGTTAATCAGGTTCACCGAGACCATCACCGAGAGCGTCTTCTGGGCAATGGCCAGCACCTGCGATAGAATGGGTACCGCCAAGAAGAGAAAGCCCAGGAAGAGGAACTGGTCGGTCTCCCCGCAGGTGAAGACACGATCCACCAGCGCCCGGGTGATCAGCGGCGGCACCACCGCCATCCCGGCCAGCAGCATCGTCAGCAGCACCGCCGCCACGATTAGCCGACGGTATTTCCGGGCAAACCCGAATACCCTTCCGATTTTATTCTGCGAGGACATGATCCGGCATGTCACGTTGTGCCCCGAAATCCGGGACCATATTCCGAAGAGGATTTAGGGATCGAGGTTGAATAAGTAACTCCAGAACGACGATCGGTCGTAGTAGATGCGCGCTTCGGCGGTGGTGCCGGGTGGCAGGATAAAATCACCCGGGTCGAAGGAACAGTAGGCCATCCGATAGGTGCTCTGCCCCTCGGACTGAATGACGTTGCGCAGATACTCCACCGTGCCATAAAAGTAGACCCGCTGAAGCGGCAAGGCACCGCCAACGCTGGTCAGCCGTGCGCGATAGCGCTGCGACGGGTGAACTCGGGTGGCATAACGCTCGCTAACCCGCAACTTGAGGACATTCTGCCCCCCACCGAAAATCTCGTAGATGGCGTAGGTGGGCTGAAGCAATTCGCCCACGACGAACTCGTAGCGCACCACCTGCCCCGCGATTGGTGCACGAATCTTGCGCAGCTCCAGCCGTGCCTCGACACGCCGCACGGAGTCTTCCAGCGCAGCCAACTCCTCCGCCAGGGCGTCCATCTCCCGGGCATATTTGGCCTTGTCCCGTTCCAGCAGTTCCTCGTATGCTCGGAAGTTCTTCTGCTTCAATGTCTGGAGACGCACCTCGGCGAGTTTCTCCTGCAACTTCACATCCTCCAATTCGCTGGCGGCCTTGAGTTCCTTGGCGACCAGTTCCTGCGTAAGAGCAAGCTTGGACTGCATGTTCTGCAACTCTAATTCAGCGACCTGAAGATTCGCTGCATGGTCGCGCTTCTGCTCATTCAAATCCACCCCACGGCGTTCCAGGTCAATTGCCATCTCTGCCTGGCGGCGCTCCATCTCCGTCTTCAATTTGGACACGCGCGCACGTGTCTCGGAGAGCGTCGCCTCCTCTTCCGCGCTGTTGAGTTCCACCAACACTTGCCCCGCCTCGACAAACTCTCCTGTGCGCACGAGAATCTTGCTCACAATGCCCGTGACCGGCGCACGTACCTCGGCATACTCCTCCGTGGTCACATAGCCAGTCGCCAGCGTATAGCGGTCCACGCGCACTAAAAATCCCGTGGCAATCACTCCCCAAAGAAGAATGATTACAATCAGCCACTGGCGCCAACGGCGATGCCGACGCTCGGTCGGCGTCGCCGGAAGCCCTTCGCCGTTTGTCATGCGGAAATCACCCATTGAAGCAAGTTAAAAGGTTAGAGGTGGAAGGTGGGAGGTGGAAGGTGGAAGTCAGAGAGGCGAGAGTACTGCTGGCGCCACGCCAGCAGAGAAGTCAGAGGGCAACACGCCAGCAGAGAAGTCAGAGGGCAAGAGTGCTGCTGGCGGGGGCGCCAGCAGTACCTTTAACCTTTTTTGATGCGTAGGTAGTCTTTGGCAAGAAGTCGCATCTCGGTGGCGTCATCATCGTAACGCTTCTGGCAGAGATTGCAGGTCGCGCAGTCGCGTTCGTAGCAGTTGCGATGAACCCGCGAAGGGTACATCTTCCGGAATGCCTCGTAACAATCATCGCTGCAGAAACAGTAACGGTCCTGACTGGAACCGAAGGCGATGTGAACCAGGTGGAAGCCATCCTGCGTGGGATTAGTGGTCTTGCCACACCATCCGCATGGCACGGAATTGCCCTGCCCAACCTCCTTCTGACGCTGGTCAAGTTCGTCCTCCGGCCAGATATACTCTACCCACGTGTAGGCATCATGGGGAATCTGCGCCTGCACGACACCGTGGCGAATGACCAGACAGTCACCACTTTTAAGGACATACGCACGTTCGCCTTCCACAGGTGCTTCTCCGCCTTTGATATGAACTTTTACCGTGCCACGCTTGGGCAAGTCATATTGATGCCAACCACATGCATCGCAAATGTTTGCACCAAGATGTTGGTAGATGTGTGCACCGCACGCAGGGCAGCGTCCCAATTCCACCACGCGAAGTTTTTTGATTGAATCCGCCACTGCAGAAAGAACGGTCTTCTCCGCATCCGCTTGCAGTTTGGAATTGCGGGCACCGCCCTTCTGCTCCAGCAATGAAACTTCATGCGCCAACTGGACACGCTGATCCTCAGGCAGATTCACGCCGGACGCCAATGGCACATCTGGCTCATTCGGATCGACTTTCGGCTTATGACCAAAGATGTTCATTTCGGTTGAAGTTGAAAGTTGCTTTTTACTTGGATTTGCGATTATCCTGCGGGGTGATGTAACCTACAATTCTACGGGGGCTGAGCCCCCGAACCCCTGCCATTCCTCATTCCTCTGGGTATCCGCATGCAAAATTGTAGTCGCTGAGAGCGCGGAGCAGTTCGGCAGTGGCGGCATTCTGGCGCAAGAGTATGGCGGTCAGGTTCTTCTGTGCTTCAAGCACCGCATGGGAATTACCTTCGCCCAGTTTGAAGCGCTCCTGTTCGGCGGCGACCGTCTGGCGCGCCGCATCCACGCCCGCATTCACCAATTCAAGGCGCGCCTGCGCAGTTTCAAGGCGTAGCTGGGTAGTCCGTAGGTCAGCCGCAATAGCGATGCGTTGTGCCTCCAACAATGCTTCCAACTGATCTAATCGTGCCTGATATTGCGCGGCACGAGCCTCGGTACCGGTGTAATCCAGTGGTCGTGTCCAAACAACCATCGCCTCACCTCCCCAGTTCTGCGGGGCGCTTTCGTAACTTGACGAAAACGGACCACGCCTTGAGTCATCCATCCAATTCACCCCGACATTCAGGTTGACCTGGTCACGATGCTCTTCCAACATCTGCTCGTTTTGTGCCTGCGCCTGCTCCTGCTCGTTGCGTAGCGCACACGGTTCGCCACGCAACTCCATTGCGTCTTCGACGGTCAGTGTGAAATCCGGCAGTTCTGCCTCGGCAGCGGCAGCCAGGAACTCCTCTGGCGTGCATTGGAGCCCTGGCAACGGTTCGCAAGTGCCAACCGCTGCCGCCAATGTCACCAGCGCGGTCGCCTGGGCATTCCGCGCCATCTCCTCGTCCTCACGGCCATTCTGCAGATCCCGAACGGTTTCGGTAAATTGGTATTCAGGGATAGTCTTGAGATCCGCCAATTCCCGTGCCTCTGTGTTCAGGCGTTCAAAACGCATCGTCGCTCCTTGGGTAATCTGGTAGGCATTTCGGGCACTGCAGGCATTGATGTACGCCTGCTCTACCTCGTGACGAACCATTTGCGCCATGCCACGCAGGCGGTCCAGCGAAGCCTGATAGGCAGCCAGAGCAGCGCGTTGACGATACCCCAAAAGTGCAAATCCACGGTCGCGCCACAATGGCACTTGGAGGTTCACGCCCAAGAGATGCTGATAAAAAGGATCATGGTAATCATTCGGATGGAACCAGCGACGCGTCACTCCCCCTGCCGAAAAATACGCGCCCCCCTTGATTGGCACCAACACGCCGGCCTGTGCTTCAAGTGTATCCTCTGCACCAACCCGCGTATAGCCTGTGGGAGACAACGGCAACCCTCGTAACTGGCTTCCGTAACCCCCTGACGCAAACAATGTCGGATCCAGAAACTCCAGAACCTCTCGATGCTGAGCTTGAAACTGCTCCGCAACCGCACGTTGCGCCAAAATCGACGGATTACACTCCAACGCGCGCCCCACCAACTCGCCCAACTCGTTGCCAAAAGCCAGGATTGAGGCAAATATAATAGAAATAAATATATTAACTACACTGCGTTGCATTGTTATTAAATACACCTTTTTCTGAAGTGCGTGGGACAAAGCCAACATCCAAAAGCACGGAAAACTTCAAGGAAGAAAAACATCAACGCAAACGGACAACATGCATAATGTACCCTCCTTTCTGAAATCTCCACTCCTCCAATGCAAATAATTTGCGTTTTTTCTCCCGCGCTTTGGGTCCCACTCTGAGGCTCATGTCCCGCTTGTTTTGTCACACCGTCGAGCCATCAGCCCAGATTCAAACACAACCAACTCCTACGCAATATATTACGAAAGTTTTATGGTATTCGTGAGGGGGAAGCAATCGACAACCAGTAGAGATATAGTCCCAACTATATCCAGTAGAATCAATTATTCGTCATTCCCAGAATGCGAATTTCGGAATTGGGATGACGTTGGGAGAGCTGGTTCCGTGCCATCGATTCGGTAAGGACGTCCTGGAGCGTCACGGTGTTGGTATTCCATGGCCCCCCGCCACGACGAAACTGATATTTTACAATCTTGCGTTGGGATTTGCCATCGATTTTGGCACTAAGGATACGGATGTTCCTCCCGGGGTGCTTCTGTGAGAGCTGGTTAATCATCATCGACTCCGTGATCGTTCCTTTCAGTGTCGTCCCCGAAACTGACCAGTTCCCACCCGGACTCTGATATTGATATTGAACATAGACACTTGAGGTGGCTTCAACCACAGGACGCTCATCAGCCGCATAGCATATCCCAATCAAAGCTGCGAAAAGTATCCACATTCCCCAAATGCTGCGTCTCGATTTCATTCTTTCCTCCAAACAAAAAACCACGTGGTATTATGCCTACATTATTGTTATTTAATGAGGTAATTGCAAAAGTGGTAATTGCCTCTAATATATCTTTGAATTCGCGAACTTCATGTCGTTATCGTAGGCACAAGGACATCTCCTTGCTTGACGCTTCCGTGGGCATCGATGAAGCTGAGAATCATCTGCTCCTGCTGGATTTTCGAGAAGCCCGCCGGGCGGACGAACTCCGTCAGAACTCCGTCAGAACTCCGTCAGAACTCCGCCGAGCTCCGTCAGAGCTCCGTCAGAACTCCGTCAGAGCTCCGTCAGAACTCCGTCAGAGCTCCGTCAGAGCTCCGTCAGAACTCCGTCAGAACTCCGTCAGAACTCCGTCAGAACTCCGTCAGAAGTCAAACCGAAAGCTGATAGGTGCGTGTTGGGTCATGGCTATTTCCATTTGCTGTCAAAAGATTCAATTTCAACAAATGATTGATTCTTCGCCGAACAGAGGCTTCGGACTTTTCGAGTTTCTGGACCAGTTGCGAAGTGCTCTGCGCCCCATGCGCAGACAGGAAAGCCAAAATACGACGGCGCCTGCCGTCGGTACGCACGCCGCGCGGCCATTCGTCGTGTCCAAGTAAAGTATATAACTCCAAAACAAAGGGAAACGATACCGTTTACTTGTCATATATTTTCCCCGCAAAATCGTCACCCAAGGGAACATCATTCGGCCACAAGCGTCTCCGCAAAGCCGAACTCACGGACCAGCAGTGACTTGAGGTCTTCGATGGCACCCTGGTAAAACTGCGTCTCGGAAACGAGGCGGCTGCCGACGGTGCGGCCTTCGGCGTCTCGTTGGACGGGCGCGATGGTCTCCAGTTCGAAGAAACGCGCGTCCGGACCATAGAAGATGCTGTAGGCATCGCATTCGGCGAAGGGACCACGCGGCTGGTCGTTGTCCGCGATATCGATTCGCACGCCCTGGTCGCAATCACATATCTTTCTTATAATCAACAAGTTGGTTTCTGGAATAATCGCTCCGACATACTCTGGAGTAGCGGTTTCCGGGAGGGCGACCTGCAGGCGCTCATTTGCCGTAAAGCGGAAGCGGAAACAGCCATCCGCCCAGTCGATATGCGGCGTGGGATCGCTATAGAACTCGCCGTGGAGTCGCGGCTGGGCGAGCTTTCCAAAGGCGAAGGTCTTCGGGGTGAGATCAAACTGCTCCAGACTCCACGCAGCCAACAGAAAATCAGCCAGCGGTTCACGAAGCGTGAGGGAGTCCTCCGCTCGGTACGCCAAGCCTTTTAAACCATATTTGGGTGCAAACGTGGTTTCCTTTGGCGTAACGACTCGACAGTAGCACATTTCGCCTTCCACGCCTTTGCGGTTCACCAGGCGGATGGTCTTCTCGACGCCAAAGCCGTCCGCCAATGGCTGTGCGGGAACGGCGTTGATGCCCTCCTGCACATACCACGCCCCGCCGTCCGGCGGATAGTTGAAGGCGAACGGCCCGCCTTCTGGGGCGGGCCAGAGGGAGTTCCCGCCGAGATTGTTGAACTCGGCGGGCGAGGGGTTGGCCGCCAGGGCGACATCCAGCCGATGCAGCAGGCGTCCGTCCAGTTCGGCGAAGATGCGTCCCTGGAGTTCGCCGGAGACGAACACGGTCCCGTCCCCGGCGCGTTGCCGCAGTGCACTTGCGAGGATGTCTTTGCCTGAAACCATGATGTTCCTACAACACGACGGGCTGGCTGTACTTGCTGCCGAGGACCTCGGTGCCGTCGGGGCGGATGATGATGCCCTTCTCCCACCGCAGACCGAAGTCTTTGCCGGAGAAGAAGGTGTCGGCCTGGAAGGTCATGTTGGCCTCGAGGGTGTATTCGGAGGTGGACTCCATCCAGGGGCGCTCGACTTCCATCATGCCGATGGAGTGGAAGGGGCCATAGACCAGGTAGTCGCCGTAGCCCTGGTCGCGGACCCACTGCTCGTAGGCGCGCACCAGCTCGCCGACGTTCTTGCCCACGCCGGTCTGCGCGATGGAGTGCAGATGCGCCTCCAGACCGAACTTGACCAGCTTCTCCTGCTCGGCGGACAGCGCGCCGAAGGAGAGCGGGATGCCGATGGAGGAGGAGTATCCGTCCACGCGGGCGCCGATGTTGAGCTGGATGAGCTGGTGCTCCTTGAGGGTGTTGTGGGTGGGACGGCAGATGGCGTTGTTGGTGCGCTCGCCGCAGAAGCAGTAGAGCGCGTGGCCCTCGTATTCGCCGCCGTTCCTGTAGATCTCGCGCTGCGCGATGCCGATGACCTGGAACTCCGTCATGCCGGGCTTGATCTCGCCCAGAATCGCGTCCACGGCGGTCTCGGCGACGCGGAAGGCCTCGCGCATGCACGCCAGTTCGTTGGCGGACTTGACGTAGCGCAAGGGCAGCAGCGTCTCGTCAGCCTTGACGATTTCGACGCCGGGCAATTGCTCCTTGAGCGCGAACCACACCGGCAGCGGAGTGATCGCCCAGCTGCAGATGCCCAGCTTCTTCAATGGACGGTCGCCCATCGCGGCCTTCACCACGTCCGCGTAGGTGTCCAGTTTCATTCCGGGGTAGTCGGGCTCCGCCATCTCGCGGTAGGTGAGCATCGACTTCACCGTCGGGAGGGCGTTGCGGCCCAGGCCGTACTTGCCGCTTTCGGGACCGGTGATGAGCACTGGTGTGCCCACGGCAGGCACGAAGACAGCCGCCGCCTCGAAGGTCGGCCACTGTTCGGTGAGGTAACGCACGTTCGCCATGTCGGACTCGTTGCCGTGCACGAGACAGGCGTCCAGACCGGCGGACTGGATGCGCGCCTGGAAGCGCGCGATGCGGTCGAGGAACTCGCTGCGGGGGATTTTCAGTGCTTGGTCCATTTGGTCTCCTTGATCTTAATCTCGATTTTTGACGCTAATTGCTAATTCAGCAAGTGATTTCCTTCGCCATCTTGAAGACGGAGCCGAAGGCCTTAAGCTTTTTGATGAGGGCATCGAACTGCTCGGTGGCGTATTCACCACAGTTCTTGACGAAAGTCTGGTCGGGCAGCACCGCTCCCTCGCCGTAATAGAGCAGTCCCTTCGGCATCTCGGCGAACTCCCAGGGATGCATATACATGCAGATGAATGGGTTGGCGCCGTGCTTAACGCAGTAGTCCGCATACCCGCGCAGGTGCTTCATCACGGCCTCGGCGTCTTCGGTGCGCCACAGCGGCCACTGGTCCATGTCGCGGCCGTAGGGATCGTGGGACTCCATCGAGAGGTCGGCAAAGTTGGGGATTTCGATGAGCCTGAGGTCTCCCACCTTGGTCCAGTCCTCGCGGCTGGGATGGTAGGGTTCGAGACGCTCGCGGTAATAATACATAGGATAAGAGGCGTCGGCGTGGTAGCCCAAGTCCTCCAGCGCATTGCAGACGGCGGTCGAGCCGAAGAGCCGCGGGCTGCGGAAACAGGAGGGTCGCACACCCGCGATCTTCTCGATAATCTCGGTGTTGCGCTCCAGGCGATGGAAGACCTCCTCCGGCAGCGGCGGAATCATTCCGGGGATGTCGAAGAGCTGATCGCCCACGGTCTCATGGTAGAGCGAGTGCGCGCCGATTTCGTGGCCGGCGTCCCGCACCATCGCCACCACCTCGGGGTTCTTCTGGGCCGCGTCCCCCGTGAAGAAGAAGGTCGCGTGCACGTCGTTCTCCTTCAGGACGCGAAGGATGTTCTCCGTGCCGGGACGAAAGCCCTTGTACCAGGGAGTCCAACTCCCGATGTCGGTCTCCATGTCAAAGCCAAAAACGGTCGTGATGCTCATGATGCTTTACGCAGACTGGTGAATTGGTGAATGAAATCTTATTGGTGTATTGCTGGTGCCGGCGGAAGCTTTCAGGCTCTCCTTGAAGATGGCATCCAGGGTAATGTAACATTCGTTTGACAAACCGCTAATGGGACTGTGACATTTCCTATGGGGACTCGGAGCAAGTCGGTGATATTTCGCGATGAAATTGCACCATGAATTCATGCCCAGATTAACCCCAAGACGGCTTTCCCAGCGAGAAAAATGCTACGCTTTTCGCCCCCTTGCATGGTGTTTTTTTTCTTTTTTTACTTGATTTTTTGCTGATTTTGTTGTTTTTTACTTGTTTTTCTGTTACTTTTTTACTATAATTCAAAAATAGAAGTTTGTCAATTGGTTTACGAGGAATTGTGAAAGTAGTGAAAGTTGCGTGAAACTCTTTCCGTCGTTTCTCTCGTTTCCATGCACCAAGACGGCTGTGACGCGATTCTCGTAACCAACAGAGCAACAACAGATTAAGAATGCCTGGCAGTTGTTTCGTGCTTAATACCAGAGAGGCATTTCAGGCATTCGTCATTTGTGTTCCAGTAGAAAATCACCCATTTAAAATGTCAAAGATTCCCCCCAAAAACAACCGACCCAATTAAATCTGCCATGAAAAAGAGTTCCTTTACCCCCCCCCAGAGAGAAAATTCATAACTCATTCACCTTGATTGAGTTACTTGTTGTAATCGCCATCATCGCGATTCTGGCCAGCATGCTCCTGCCCGCACTTTCCAAGGCACGTGACAAGGCACGTACCATCGACTGCCTCAACAACCAGAAGAGTCTTAGGCTCTACGCAACGATGTATGAGATGGATTTCAACGACATCCTGTTCCCGGCCACCCTCAACATCTGGAGCGCCGCTTCGAATGCATACGTGGGATGCAACTGGGGGCGTGTCCTCATGGAACAAAATTATCTACGGAAAGGCGGAAACCAGTCGGCCTTAATCCGCGAATTCCAGTGCCCCGCCAAAAAAGGTCAGACGCTTACCCAGTTTAGTATCGATTACAAGTATCCGAACGTGGACGCCTCCGGCTCCTATCACTATGGACTGAACTCCATGCCCCATTCGGTGACTCCAACCAACAAAATCAGGTCTCTTAGAGAATTGAAGTACCCGGCGAAGACGTCCAGTTTGGCGGACACCCATCAGGGCAACCCCAATGTCATTGGACGCCATTCTTTCCGCTATGACAATTCATCTCAGTATTGGATGCTTCTGGACTTCCCGCACACGGGTGCGTCGTTCTGCAATGTGGCATACATCGACGGCCACGCCAACAGCGAGAACAAGCGCCCCATGTTGCTCTTAAATAACCCATCGCTGAAGGAGCCCTTCTGGGCGTACCTTTGGTTTGACTACAAAAAGTATAGTTGGATCCATTAAGTGCAGTTCTCCCCTCAGGGCAACCTGGGGGGAGGTTTTTTATTTGTCGGTGCAGAGGAAACAGCCAGGGAATCTAGGCTTGCCGCATGTCTGAATCCGCCAGGAAAAAGCGTTTAGCATTCTTGGCATTCGGACGGTAGTCGATTGGGAGAACCTACAATGGACCACAGAATTACGGTGGACTATAGTGCGCATAAGGGGCTTATACGCAAGGAGCTCTATGGTTCAGGGCTGCACATATTCGTCTCCGACCGCAATATTTCCGACTTTAGCGATGTCTTCAAGACTCTGCGCTTTCCGGCCGTCCGCAATCACGACTGGTCGCTCAACAACCCGAACCAGCGTCTGATTGACATCCACCATATTTTCCCGCTCATGCATCTCGACCCTGACGATGAGCGGAACTACTACTTCGCCCCGTCGGATGAAGTCATCCGGTTGGTTTACGAGGCGGGGTCCAAGGTGTTCTACCGTCTGGGAACCAGCATCGAACACACGAAGGACATCCATTTCAACATCTTCCCTCCCAAGGATTTCCACAAATACGCAGAAGTCTGCGCCGCCGTCATACGGCACTACACGCGGGGCTGGAACAACGGGTTCCATTATGACATGAAATATTGGGAAATCTGGAACGAGCCAGACGGACACATCAATATGTGGGCGGGTTCGGACGAACTCTTCGCCGAGTTCTTCGCCATCGTCCTCAAACGGCTGAAGGCGGAATTTCCCGAATTGAAAATCGGCGGTCCTGCGCACTGCGGATTCAAGCCGGAGTTCATCGACATGGTCAAAAAGGAGTGCGACAAGCTCGGCGTCCAACCGGATTTCTATTCCTATCACATGTATGCCAACGACTTGGAGACTCCGGAACAATACGGTTCCGAACCCCGAAAGTACCTTGATTCCATCGGCTGGAACCAGGTGGAATGCTGCATCAACGAATGGCATTTCATCCGCAGCTGGGGTGGCGTCCACTCCAATGTCACCGAAGAGTCCTACAGGCGTTCCACCGAGGGACGTGATGGGCTCATGGGCATCAACTCCGCCGCCTTCAACATCGCCACCTTCATCATCTGGCAGAACAGCCCTGTGGATTCCGCTTTCTACTATGGCTGCGGCAAAGCCGCCTGGAGCGTGCGTTACCCCAGTCAGCGCTTCAACAAGAACTACTATTCCCTGCTCATGATGCGGGACATGGTCTATGACTTTCCCAATCAAGTCGCCGTGGCGGGCGGCGCCACGACGCAACGCGCCATCGCAGGACTCTCTGACGATGGGTCGAAAGCCGCCGTCCTGGTGGTGGACTTCTGTGGCTCAGAGATGACCATTCCTGTGGAGATTCAAGGTTTCGAAAATCCTTCCGCCGTCTCCTGCATGGTCTTGGATGACCTTCGCGACAACGCACCTGTTGAATGTCGTCGAGACGAAAATGGCTTGTTCCTGCTCGAAAAAAGCGAGCCAGGCTCCGCCGTCTTCCTGCTTGTGCTGGAGAAATAGACTTGACAGAGGCGGGTGGCACATTCCGAATAAGAAAGGTTCAGGGTATGACTTCAGAACAAATCGAGTTGTCCCATAAGTAAGGAGAACCATCCCGCTTCGCTGCCATTTGCTTTATCCAACGAAAGTATATCATTCCTAAAAAGCGACAACCATTGGAACGATTGCCATGAAAAAGACCTTTACCCTCGTCGTCATCGCCATTCTGGCCTCCCTGCTCCTGCCCGCATTCACCTTGACGGCGGCAGAGTTCTCGGTGCCATTCCTGAAGCAGGCACCGGTCATCGACGGGCGGTTCGACGCGGGCGAGTGGGACTTCGCTCTGGCCATCAGTGGATCGGCAAAGAAAATGGACCCGCGCCGCACCACCCTGTGGCTGGGCTATGACCAGACAACGCTCTACGTGGCGCTGCAGGGCGAGACTCCCCCGCGCGGGAAACTCAGCACCAGCACGCACTGGCTCAGCCACCACGACTCGCTGGAGCTCTGGTTCGCCCCGCCATCGGAGAAGCGCACCATCGAAGCCCTGAAATTCGGCGTCTTCCAGATGATCGTCGATTTCGAGGCGACGCTCCAGGCGCAGCACCACAGCCCTGGCTACGGCCTGAACATGCGACAGTGGAAGCATGGCGCCCAAATCCAGTCTCGCGTCGAAGACGGCCTCTGGACGATGGAGATGGCGTTCCCGCTGAAGGCGATGGGCGTAGAGGGCGCCCCGGAGGGCGACTGGCGCATGATGTTCTGCCGCAACTACGGCGTCACCCCGCGCGTCCAGTGCCCCATGACCGATGTCGCCAGCTTCGAGGATCCCACCAACTACTCCGTCTTCCACCTCTCACGAGAGTGCCTCGCGTTTCAGCAACTCTACGCGCCAGAGACCCGTCTGCCGTTGCTCTTCCGTGTGGCAAATCCAACCGACCAGCCCGCTTCGGCGGAACTTGCCGTCTCGGTCTCTGGCGAAACGGAAAGGACCTTTGAAGCGGCAATACTACTTAATCCAAATCAGGAAGTTATAAAAGACTTTACGCAGCGGTGTGCGGCCGAGGGAGGCAAATGCAAGGTCGCCGTGACCTCGCCGGGGCTAACCCGCGAGGTCACCTGGAACCCGCCGGAGCCGCCAATCTGGCGCAACCTCGAGTCCTACCAGACGCTCTTCTGTAGCATGGACGCCGATGCAAAGGCGATTGTGGACTATGCGGCTGACGGCAATGCGGAGGTCAAGCTTTCCTCGAAGCTGGAGGGCGAATTGCCCGTCGTGCAGGGTCCCATGGCCGCACGTCGGGTGCTGGATTTGACGGGGGGCAGCATCACGTTTCCGAAGACGACGCTGTCCTCGCCAGGTGCCGTCACCTTCTGGATGCAGGTTTCCGCCCCCCTGGCAGAGGGAAAGGAATACCGACGGTTCTTCGGCACCGACTACAAGCCCAACGGCTACCTCTACTTCCAGGAACAGCGTCAAGGCGGGCTGCTGCTTGGCGTGCAGGGCTTCGGCCCGGAAAACAAGAACCCGAAAAACGTGCTTCTGGGACGCCGCCCCGCGCCCGGTCAGTGGATGCACCTCGCGTTTAATTTCCTGCCCGACGCCATCGAGGTCTATGTAAACGGACTCCGCCGCGCCCAGTTGCAGCACAATCTGAAGATGGACCTCTCCACAGTCGGTGGTGCGCTGATCGCCAACGCCGCTTTCGCGGATTTCGCCATCTATTCGCGCCCGCTTGATGCCGCCGAAATCACCGCGCTCGCACAGGGCGACAAGCCCGTTACCGGAACCATCGCGTGGTACCAGAGCCTGAACCAGCCCGTCGCCGACTTGGTGCTGGACTGCGATGCACTTCCCGAAAAAAAGCTTGTTCTGCAAATCCGGAACGAGCAGGACAAGGCTGTGGAGACGCTTCCCCTGGACTTCACCAAGGGCTACAGCAGCGTGGTGAATGGTCACGAGCGGGCGATTCTGCACGTCGCATTGCCGTTGACGCGGAAGCTGCCGGACGGGAAGTACTCCTTCTTCGTCACCAAGCCCGACGCAGACTACCCAATTTATGAGAAAAACTTCTTCGTGAAGGACTATCCCTGGCTGAACAACTCCATCGGCAAGGCTGACCGCCTCATCGACGGCTTCACACCGCTGAAACGCAACGGCAACACCCTCTCGGCCGTGCTGAAGGACGTCGAACTGGGCGAAAATGGTCTGCCCGCGGCCGTGACGGCCAACGGCAAGTCTGTCCTGGCCCGTCCCGTGGCAGTCATCGCCGAGGCCAATGGCGTGCCGCTGAAATGGCGTTGCCAGGCGCCCGCGTTCACTGGCGAGTCGGACACGCTGATCACCGCCGAAGGCGAACTGGAATGCGACGCGCTCAAGATCCGCGCGAAAATCCGCATGGAGCAGGATGGTCTGCTGCGCTATGACTGGACGCTCCTGCCCGGCAAGGCCTCCCTCCCGACGCGTCTTTATGTCGATATCCCCGTCCGCGCCGACGTGGCGACCCTCTACCATGCCGTCGGCGAAGGTCTGCGCAGCAACCCCGCCGGATACGTTCCCCAGGGGCAGGGGCTGCTCTTCTCCAGCAAGGAAGTCCCGCAAAAGCGTTTCGACAGCTTCCTGCCGTACCTCTGGGTCGGCAACGAGTACCGCGGCATCTGCTATGCGGCGGACTGGGACAAGGGTTGGTGCCATTCCAAGCAACGGGACGGCGTGGAACTCCTCCGCGAACCCGACGGCACCGTCGTCATCCGCCTCAATCTGCTCAACGAGCCCAAGAAACTCCAGAAGGACAACACCATCACCTTCGCGCTGCTCGCCTCGCCTGTCAAGCCCATGCCGCAAGGCTGGCGTGGATGGCGGGACGCCTTCACCAAGAAGGGCACGCAACTCTCGCGTGCGCTCTACGCAAACCTCTACTGGGGATGCTTTTACAACTGGACCGGACGATACCCCGCTTTCCAAGATTTCGAATACTGGGACAAACTCTTCGAGGCACAGCGCACCGGCGTCGTCGACCAGGATTACATCAACTCATGGGTCGAGCGTCTGATGAACGCCTACGGCACCGTCGAAACCGGCTCCGTCAACTCCTTGTCGAAGGACGCGGCGCACTCCATCATCCTCAACCACACCAGAGCCGCCTTCAACATCACGTCGGGCCTGCACGACATTGACAACAGCATCGTCTATTGCTACACCTGCGACGGAGAATCCACCGCAAGGCTGCCCGAATATCCCGTCATGAAAGACGAATGGGGCGGCGGACTGCTGATCAGCGACTCCTACGTCGACTATGCCATCTACTACCTGGACAAAATGGTGGAACACGGCTTCAAGGGCATCTACAATGACAACGTCTTCCTGGAAAGCAGCAGCCACTGGGCCACCGGCGGCGCGTGGATCGACGAGGCCGGTGCCGTCCATCCCTCCCTGGGGCTGTGGCGTTGCCGCGAGTTCAACCGCCGCCAGGCCGTGACGATGATGGACCATGGGGTGAAGCCCTGGATCACCATGCACCACACCAACACCAACATCCTGCCTACCGTCGGTCTGGCCACCAACACCATGGGCATGGAGTGGAAATACGGCGTCAACGACTTCCAGGAACGCTTCTCCTCCGACTACATCCGTGCCGTGTGCGCTGGACTGCAAGGCGGATGCTTCCCCACGGTGCTGGACGGCATCACCGGTGCAAAGACACCGGAGGTGAGAATCTGGGCGACTCGCACCATGCTGGCATCCCTCCTCCCCCACGAGGTGCAACCCACCTGCCCCAGAGACTCGAGCCATAACCTCATCAAGGCGACCCTGGACCGCCTCTATGACTTCGGAACCTGGCAGGACGATTGCGTGGTCTATAACTTCTGGGACGAAGAGTCCCCCGTCAAATGCAGCAATGACGACCTCAAGCAGGTGACCTACCGCATCGGCAAGGAACTGCTCACCTTCGTGGGAAGCTACGCCGACGAGGACTGCACGGCGGAAATGGACTACGGTGCCAATGTCGCCGAGGCGCGGGACGACGAAAGCGATCAGGCGCTGGAGACATCGGGCAGCACCGTCAAGTTCTCCCTGAAGAAACACGACTTCATCATCATCCGTGCGACCCTGGAATAGCATGTCCTGAGTCCGCCCATAATGCCGCGCACCTCCTGTGTTGCGGCAATCCATTTTACACCCTGTTCCACCGGCATTGCAACTGGCCGCGAATCTGTGGAGATTCAATCGGGTAAAGGCCCACAGTTTCTACCACCCCAGCCAATTGCCGTGGGGCACAGGGTGTTTTCTTTTGTGAGTTTCGTGAGTTTCTTGGGAAAGTTTCAAGGAACGTTAACAATATAAATCCAATATACGGTGATTTGCGTTGCTAAAGCGTGACCCACTGGAGAACGGGGAGCTCACGGGCAGGAAGTCCGGGCATGGCGGCCTGGAGCCGTTGGAGGTCGTCACGCAACCGGAACTGCGCAAGCGGGAGAGTGAACTCGTCGTGATGGGTCGGGATGAGACACCCGAAGCGGAGATTGTCCTGGAGGAGCTTCGGGAAACCGTCCTCCCAGCGGCTGATGCCGGCAATGAGATAGTCGCATTCCATGCCGTGTACGGCGGACGGGAGAAGATTGGCGGAGCCGACATTGTAGATGACAAGGCCGTTGTGACGAATGAGAAAGCCAAACACCTCTCCGCAACGCCAGTTGTCTGCCTGCGAAAGCGCCTCGGGTGGTGGAGGTGCGTCATAGCCGGAGGCCTCGTCGTTCATCCCCTTGTGGCGGGATTCGACAACCGTGACCTGAACCCCGCCTGGCAGTTCCAGGTGCTCGCCGTAATGGATCACGCGAAGATTGGCGTTGGGGACTTTCAGGGAACGCAGGATATTACACGCCGTGGCGGAACCGTAGAGGATGGCGCCGGTACGCGCGATGATGCGCGGCATATCGGCGAGATGATCCCAATGCGCATGCGTCATGAGCACGGCGGACGGCGAAGACGTGACATACTTGTCCACTTCCTCGGGATGATGGAGATGGACACGGTCACGGCTGACATATGGGTCGATCATGAAGGAGACGCCTGGAGCACGGAACTCCAGGGCATTGACGCCATACCACTTAACTTCCATTTTCTCTGCCATTAAAACGATTATTGAATGACGATGACCGCGCACTCCTCCGTTGAAAGCCGCATATGCAGGTGAGGGAAGATCCCTGCATCAAGACAAATTAACGATATGACTCTCATATCAATGATTATCAATACCTCCAGGTTCCAAAGCCAGCACGGGGTCCAGGAGCGGACACCACGCTTCAAATCCGCAATGCGTCGATGATGGCGTCGGTCATTTCGGTCGTGGTGGCGTTTCCGCCGATGTCGCGGGTGAGGTGCTTCCCCTCCTGGAGAACCCTCTTCATGGCCTCCAGGACAAGAGCGGCCTCGGCATTGAAGCCAAGATGCTCCAGCATCAAAGATATCGCCCAGAAGGTCCCCATCGGATTGGCGATGCCCTGCCCCGCGATGTCAGGCGCCGAACCGTGTATCGGCTCGAACATCGATGGATATTTCCCCTCGGGATTGATATTCCCAGACGGTGAGATTCCAATGCTGCCCAACATCGCCGACCCCAGGTCCGTGAGAATGTCGCCGAACAGATTGCTGGCAACGACGACCTGAAGCCGCTCGGGATGCATGATGAAATAGCCGGCCAGGGCATCAACATGCATCTTCGACGAGGTGATCGCGGGATAGTCCTTGCGCACCTCCTCGAAGATCTTGTCCCAGAATACCATCGAGTAGTTCAAGGCGTTGGATTTGGTGGCGGAGATGACATTGTCCCTGCCGGTTTTCTTTGCGTATTCAAAGGCATACCGCAAAATGCGCTCCGTTCCTTTGCGGGTGAAAATGCTCTGCTGCATGACCGTTTCGTCCGCCTTGCCTTCGTTGCGCCACTCGCCCTTGCCGCAGTATTCGCCTTCGCTGTTCTCCCGTATGCAAACGAAATCCATACACTCGTTCTTAAGCGGCGAGGTCAGGCCCGGAAGCATTTTGACCGGACGAATGTTGACGTACTCATCGAACTGGACGCGGATCGGGAGAAGCAGCTGCCGCAGCGAGATGTGGTCCGGCACTCCAGGGAAGCCGACGGCGCCAAGCAAGATGGCGTCGCAGTCGGAAAGAATCGAAAGCCCGTCGTCAGGCATCATCTTCCCATGCTTCAGATAGTATTCGCAGCTCCACGGAAGCTCGTTGTATTCAAATGAGATGCCGCTGATTCCGGCAATCTGGTCAAGCAGGCGACGCCCTTCCCGTATCACATCGACCCCGATTCCGTCGCCTGGTATCAAATCAATTTTGAAGTTCTTCATTGCAAAATCGCCATTATGAGACGGAAGTGATTCCCCGCCAACAAATTAATGTATACTAAAGACAAACAAACTCCATTTGCCCGCTGGCCTCCGCCCAGGTTTCCAGACACACGGCAGTAACATGGGCGACGTGCAGGACCAATTTGCCACTTCTCAAGCTCCGGAAACGAACTGGAGTCGATGAGGATGGATTGGAGCATGGCGGCTCCTTTCCAGTGACCCATTGCAGAATCTCGTTAGTGCCTATAAGATAATGCCTTTTCTATAATTCGGTCAACGTCCCCTTAGATAATGGTTTTAATTTGATTTGTTCCCCACAAGGGCACCTAACTAAGCCGAGGTTTCAAACCGCAGGGGTGTGGGGGCTGCGCCCTCCGGGAAATTGTAAAAGTGCAATTAGGTGCCCTCTCGGGAAACATAGCGTAAAGAAAACATCAAGCCCCTGCGCCGCGAAGGACGCAGGAGCTGGCCATTGGATGATTTGGGAGTGCCGTGGCGGCACGACACGAAGGAAATGCTATAGCGCAAGGAGCTGTCGGGTGACCTTTGCGGCAAGGGCCTGGTCGGGAAGCACGAGGTCGGGCAGCCGTGAGAAGGGTATCATCTCAACGGTATAGGGACCAGTGTAGCCAATGGCATCCAAGGCGGCGAAGAGCGCGGGGTAATCAAGGACGCCGTCAAGAAGGTCGTCCCCGAAGCCGTGGAGTCCGCCGCCGCAGTCCTCCTCGCGGAAGTTCTTGAGATGGACCGCCTTGATGTAGTCACCCAGAATCTCCGGGTAGTCCTGCGGACGGCCGCAGAGGCAGGCGTTTCCGACATCGAAGTACATCCCGATGCGCGGAGAGGCGAACTGGTCCAGGAAATACTTCCATTCCATCGGCGAGATAAGGAAGCGGTTCCAGACATTCTCCAGGGCCAGGTTCACACCAAGCTGCTCCGCCACCGGAACCAGCTCGCGGATGGAGGCGGTGGCGGTTTCCCAGACCTGCTTGTACGCCAGCACCGGGCGGGATGGCTCCCACGCCACGCGGGTCGCGCCTGGCACCGTCAGGACGGTCTCGGCGCCAATCCACGCCGCAATCTGGAGGTACTTTTTGGTGAAGTCGATGGCGGCCTGACGCTCGACGGGGTCAGCCGCGCCCAACGCGCAGCCCCATCCCGCGCCGGAGGCGAGGGTACGCAGTCCAACGCCCTTGGTCTGCGCGTAGTCGGCGATGGCGCGGCACTCCGCCTCGGTGATATCCGCCTTCAGGCAGTCGCCCACGGTCAGCTCCACGCCGTCAAGCCCCTGCGAGGCCGCGAAGTCGATGAACTCGTAAGGCGTCTTCTGCCCGTCAAAGCCGCCGAAGACCCAGTAATTCAATGCCTTGTACATTGTTCCCTCCTGTTAAGCCTGTTTCACTTCGGTACGCACGGAGCCGTTGTCGATGGACTGCTGCTCGGCCTGGGTGACCAGGAAGCTCTGGCAGACGCTGTCGATGGTCTGGTAGTGTTCGGGCTTCACGCCCTTCTGCACGCAGTCCACGAAATACTGCAGCTCCTTGTGCCAGCCGGTGGTCGCCTCAACCTCAGGGCTCTCCACGCGCCCGTCGGTCCAGTAAACCTTGAACCCCTCGGCCATCAGCCGGATGGTGGCCTTCTCGCAGATCACCTGGAAGGTCATCTCGAAGGGCGTGGTCTTAGGGGCGCCCCAGCATCCCTCCGCCTCAACCACAGTGCCGTCGCCGTAGTCGTAGAAGGTGATGACGTGGTCGATCCCACCATTGGTGCTGAGGATGGTGCGGCCGATGGAGGTCACCGCCTTGGGGGCGCCGAGCAGATGGCAGATGAAGTCGGTGTCGTGGGTGTGCATGTCCAGGAGCGCGCCGCCGGAGCGCCTGCCGTCCATGAACCAGTTCTCCCAGTTGTTTCCGTCGATGCTGGGGGAGAGTCGCCGGAACGTCGCGGAGAGGACCTTGCCGAAGGAGCCCTTCTTGAATTCGTCGTGGAGATAGACGTATTCCGGCCAGCAGCGCACGCACAGCCCCACGCTGAAGAAGGTCTTCGCCGACTGCACGGCCTTGCGGATGGCATCGGCCTCCTCCAGCGTGCGGCACAGCGGCTTCTCGCTGTGGACGTGCTTGCCCGCCGCCAGAGCCGCCTGGATATACTGCGCGTGGAACTCCGTCGGCACGCAGATGTCCACGACCTCCACATTGGGGTCGCGTATGAGGTCGAGCGCGTCCTCGTACACCGTCACGCCGGTCAGGTCCAGCGGCACACTGTTGTCCGCGTTGCCGATGTTCCCGATGACCTTCGAGATGTCCCCACGCCGCTTGGCGGGATCCACATCCGCCAGCGCCACGATCTCAGCATTCTTCATCTCCCTGTAGATGCGGAAATGCGTGCTGCCCATGAAACCAAGCCCAATCAGACCAATGCGAGTCTTGCCCATTAAAGTGCCTCCTGTTGCCTTGTTGAGGTGAATGCAAATCCTTCAAACCGATTTTAATGCTTAACGTATTTGTCGGAAAAGATTTCATGAGCCGAAGATTCTGCAAAAACATGGAATTTTTTGCAAAGTTGCAATTTTCTTGACGAAAGGCGCTTTTGCGGGGATAAATTATTTGCAGAAACATGGACTTTCTTGCAAAGTTGCAGACTATGGCAGCCAACGCGACAACCGACACTCTGGAACTGATTCTCGCCGACGACGTCCAGAGGCTCCTGGACAGCTTCGCCACCGCGATGCAGGTCCGCATTGTCCTTTACGGACGGGACGGAAGACTTCTCCGTCAAGGGCGTGACGAGGGGAACTGCCGCTTCTGCCAGCTGGTTCAGGAGTGCTTCACCGTAAGGCCGTGTCTGGAACTGGACCGCCAGTGGCAACTTACGGCCTCGCGGACGGGTTCCTGCCAGCTCTATATTTGTCATGCAGGGCTATACGAGGCCATCATGCCGGTTCTGGTCGGGCAGGATCTTCTGGGCTATGTGGTCTTCGGACAACTTCGCGGCACCGCCGCACTCCCCGTCACGCTACAGGAGACCTTTCCGCCCGACAGACAAAGCACTCTGAAGAAGGCCTTCCTGGCTCTGCCGCGCATCTCCGAGGAGCGTCTCCAAAGCCTGGCGGAACTGCTGAAGGTCCTGGTGGACTACATCGTCCGCAACGAGCTGGTCCGGCGCGGCGGGCATCATCTTTACCATGCGACCGTCAATTATATTGAGGAACACCTCGATGCCCCCATCACCCTCGCCGATGCCGCCAGGCATCTGGGACGCAGCGTCTCCTCGCTCGCGCATTTCCTCCAGGCGCAGGGGACCACCTTCAAGAAGCTGCTCACCGAAAAGCGCCTGTCCGCCGCAGAGGAACTGCTTCGCCAGGACTCCAACTGTTCGGTCAAGGAGGCCGCTGCGCGCACGGGCTTCTCCGATCCGGCGTATTTTTCGCGCGTCTTCCGCAAATATCGGGGCTATCCACCTACACACTATCGCAGAGAGCCGGGAAAATCGAGCTGAGACCATTTGTCCGACGAGTGGCAAAAAACTCACCAACAGAATAGCTTACGGGCGAGAGCAAGCGTTCACCCTTTGCTCACCCTTTGGACTCGCCAAGCGTTTCGATTAAGTTGCAAAGTTTCGGAAAGAATCGGCAAGAAATATCTTGGCATGGCGGCATGAAAAAAACTCCCGTCAATCCATTGGACCAACGGGAGTTATAAAGTGGAGCCAGAAGTCGGAATCGAACCGACGACCGCCTGATTACAAGTCAAGGTATTTTGAGGGTAATATAACGCGCCGTTCACCCTTTGCTCACCCTTTCCCCCAAAATCGACCAGGCTACTTTAAGTCCAAGCAATCGCGAGAAAAATCGCAAAAGTCGCTTGTAAACTTAAAGGAGCTGACTAAATGGCAAGCAAAGGGAAAAGAGCGGCTAGGGCCAAAGGGACAGGCTCGCTCATCAAACGCAGGGGACACTTCTTTCTTCGGAATACAGTCAATGGCAGAAGGCTTGAGCAGGCATTGTTCAACGAAAACGGCACACCCTGCACAACACAGCCGGATGCCGAGAAAGCCGCCAAAAAGCAAGACCGCACGTTGCTTGAACTGGACACCCAGGAGAAGGTAGTCCAGAAGATTGCTGAGTTGCATCAGCTGAAGGTAGTCCACCAGGCAAAGTCATCAGATGTATGGCAACTTTACCTGAACTCGGCAACCCGTCCAGACGCAAGTCCAAAGGTTTTAGCAGAGCAAAGAGGGATTCTGGAGCATTTCGGCGCATGGATGGCAAAGCACTATCAATGCGGGCTGGACGGAGTGACGCCCGTGGCAGCCAGCAAATATATGTACGAAAGAGGCGAGCTGGTCAGCAATCGGACCTTTGATGGCTATGCAATGACGCTGAAACTGATTTTCAAGACGGTATTCAAGCAGCTGGGCATGTCTGAGAATCCCTTTGAGAACATCCGCCATCGCCCGATAGAGACGATTAGCCGTCGGGAATTCTCCGAAGAACAGGTGGAGAAGATCTTCGCGGGATTTCGGAATGGTTTTTTCTACGAGGCCGAAGTCGAGGGTTTTGGACCAGGACGGCAGCGCCGAAGGGAAAAGTGCCTGCGTGAATACAGACCACTATATAAGGATGAGATGGAGGTTCTGATGAAACTCTGTTGCTACACCGGTGCAGATGGTCAGTCGGGCTGCCTGATGACCTGGGAAAACATCGACTTTGAGAAAAACCAAATCACCTATGTCCGGCACAAAACCCGCAAGACCAGCGGACGCCCGATTACACTACCGATGCATCCAGTCCTGCGAGACGCCCTATTGACGGCTCAAGGGTGGCGGCAGGCGGACAGCCCGTATGTGCTGCCCAATGTGGCTAGACGCTATTTACGAAACCGCCACGGGGTACAAAAAGATGCGATGAAAATCATTCGAATCGCCTTGGGGGTGGAAACAACCAGCCACGAACAATCGGAGTCCAGGCGCGCCCTGGCCCCCAATATTTATTCACTGCACTCCTTCCGGCATACTTTCGTTTCATTTTGCATCAACGCGGGAGTCCCGCTGGCCATCGTGTCGGAAATCGTAGGGCATGGCAATCCCATGATGACCAAGCACTATGCCCACATCAACACGGAAGCCAAGTCCAAGGCCATCGCCGTACTGCCCTCTGTCGGAACGACCAATGAACTGACTGATGGGCAATCCGAGGATATCCGACAGAATCTCCTTATGTACATAAAGGAAGCGACTCCAGAGCAACTGCAGGATTTTTCCAGGAAAATATCTCTTCAGCAACCGATCATACTGCCAGCCTAATTTGAATTCTCTTCCTGAAACAAGCTGTATTACTGCCTGACGGAAGCGCAAGTTTAGGGAGAAAAAACAATCAACAGCCCAAGACACGTGATATATTCCAGATGACAATTCCTAGCACAGTATCTCCCAGACGGACACCATGGCTTTGCTATTCACAGACGACAGCATAGTATCTCAGACGGCACCGAGCCGTCGTCATTCCAGACGACAAGCCCAGCATGATATCTTCCAAACGGACACCGAGGCTATCTTAGTACCAGACAGCCCGACATCTTCCAGACGGACACCGAGGCTATCTTAGTACCAGACAGCCCGACATCTTCCAGACGGACACCGAGGCTATCTTAGTACCAGACAGCCCGACATCTTCCAGACGGACACCGAGGCTATCTTAGTACCAGACAGCCACCCATCTCCCA
>JAFZWH010000170.1 GCA_017617415.1 Victivallales bacterium
GCTGGTGGCCATCACCGAGGGCGGTGAGACCTCCTCGGTGCTTGGAACCGTCTTTGAGGCGTTGGCCATCGGGGCAGGGGTGTTTCTGATGTTCAACAACCCCGCCGCGCTGCTTGTCGAGCACCTGGAACGTTCTCGGCAGGCCATTTGCGACTCCCGTGTCACGGTGCTGGACCTCTCGTGCGGCCCCATGGCCCTGGCAGGTTCGACGCGAATGCAGGCGACCACCTCGGAGCAACTGGTGGCCTCTGGCGCGCTGGAGACCATCATCCGACGGCTGCTTGGCCTGCCGTCGGTCGATTATGCCGAGAACTTTGCGGAACTGCTGGAGGCGCTGGAGACCACTGACGCACGTCAGTCCATCGCCGGTCAGATTGACTTCGAGGCGCAGATTTACCGTCGGCACGGGTTGGTCACCTATTTTGCCGCTGATTATCTTCTGGACATCTTCACAGACACCACAGAGCGTTCGCCAACTTTCATGCTACCGCCTTTCCGCAAGTCGGATGACGTGGCATCCCCACGCCCTTGGGCTTTCGTGAAAAATCCTTGCCTTGCCACCTCAGAGGTGTGGAGGTGCGGATTGAACCGCAGCCTGCGGTGCCTGGAGTGGACATTGGAGGACTACCGTCAGATGGAGGCATCGGAGGCCCTGTTGGCCAATCCTCCCGCCATCAGCGCCAATGACCTGCTCAAATTCCCAGTCGGCAAGGAGATGCCGGATGACCGTGCGGTCACGGGAAACGACGCGGCCATTCTGGTGACGCTCTCCACCGGTGGACGGAATCCAATCCTGACCACCGCCTTTCATGCTCTCCAGACACCATTCGCCTGTCGCAGAAGCCTCTGTGTCGGGGGGGCGGATGGAGACTGGAGCATCCCGTGCCGCTTGGAACACTCGCCGCTGGAGGTGATGTCCCATCTGGCCATTAAGCTGGTGTTCAACACCGTCTCCACCGGTACGATGGTCGTGATGGGGCGTGTCCAGGGCAATTGGATGAGTTGGGTGGACGCCAGCAACAAAAAGCTCATCGACCGCAGCATTCGCCTGGTCAGCGAATTGGCCGGTCTCGGCTATGAGGAGAGTTGTCGGCTCGTCTTTGCCGCATTGGAGGAGATTGCGGAGTTGTCTTCCGGCTCGGAACGTCCTTCGCCAGTTCAGCTCATCCTCCGTCGCCTGAAATAGTCCCACAGAACCATGCTTTTCTGAAAATCGTCTGCCGCCTATGGGCGAAAGCCTCTTCCAGCGGATGCTCCGGGATGTAGTGCTTCGTCAAAATCCCGCCGAAAGGCGTTCTTGATTTCCGTTTCAAGTAAGTAGATAAAATTCCATGAAATCCAAAGCCTCTTCTTTGCCATTATTCCAGCCGGTTTCCGACCGCTACCGCCGCGTCCTCCCGCTTCAACTGGGCACGGGCTGCTATGTGATGTACAGCCATAGCGAAAGCATGGAGGTCGCCGACGAGCGATTCTTCCGGAAGATTTTCCTCTATGATGATGAATATACCTCGTGCGGGGTGGTGGTCGTGGGCAACGCCACGGCCAAACGCTATGTGCTGGTCGGGGCATTGACCGCCTGGCGTAGCCTCACGCATTTTGTGGTGCGGCTGCGCGGCGCGGTGCTGGACACCATTGAGGTGCGGCAGGAGGACATCCCCGACGACGGCAGCGTGCCACCGGAGGAACTGGTGATCCTGGAGGGCGACAACTGGTGCGAACTGCTCAGGCGCTATGCACGGCTGGCCGCCGAGAAGAACGGCGTGGCACCGATGAAGGCAGCCGCCAGTATCACGGGTTACCTGTGTTGGTACTACTACTACGATACGGTCAGCGAGGCGGACTTCTTGGAGAACGCGGAATACATGTACCAGGCCCGCAGGAACGGCGTCTATCCCGCCGAACTCATCCAGTTAGACGACGGATACCAGGCTTGCCAGGGCGACTGGCTCGAACTGGCGCCTACCTGGACGACCTCGCTGAAGGAGATTGCCCAGGGCATCGCCGCCCACGGCCATACCCCCGGTATCTGGGTGATGCCCTTCGTCGCCGCCACCACCAGCCGCCTCTTCCGCGAGCATCCCCAGTGGTTCGTGAAGGACCTGGCGACCGGCGAGCCAAAGGTCTTCAATGGCTGGGCGCAGCCGCCCAATCACCAGTGGCTTATCCTCGACGCCACGAATCCCGAGGTCATCGCCCATTTCAAGACCCTGTTCCGAACCCTCCATGACTGGGGATTCCGCTACTTCAAGCTGGATGGCATGGGCTTTGCGCTTCAGGCCGGACTTCGCCACGACACAAAGGCCACGCCTGTCGCCGCCTATCGCGCCGGCCTCCAGGCCATCCGCGAGGCCATCCCCGACGACTTCATCCTGGGCTGCAACGCCCCCTACACGCCCACGCTGGGCTTCTGCAACGCCAACCGCGTCTCCCGCGACATCGCCGCCGACTGGGAGATGGTTCGGGACGGCTGGAAGGAGACCATCGCGCGTTTCTGGATGTACGACACCTGGTACCGCTGCGACCCGGACGTGGTGGTGGTGCGCGAGGAACTGGGCAACCTCACGCCTGGCGAGGCGCGCTTCAGCGCGCTGACTGGCGTGGTCACCGGCGTGGCCATCACCAGCGACAAGCTACCTTTCCTTTCGCCCGTGAGACTAGCGATGCTTACGACGGCCGCCAAGTTCCATCTGCAGGACGCCATTCCGGACGACTGGCCGGAGAACGAGTGGCCGGAGGTCATCCACGGCACCATCAATGGTCGCCATGCGGCGGCGGTCTTCAACTGGCGCGACACCCCCCGCAGCTACACCCTGGAGCAGCTGGGCTTCCCGCCGAACCGCCAGCTCAAGGACCTCATGGGGGCCGTCCGCACCGTCTGGGGAGGGCTGGCACTTCCTCCGCACGACGCCGCGCTGATCGTGGAGCGTGTATAGGTGTTCTTGGACTTTAAGTTGCTATGTTAAAAGTGTTTCCCGCATCGTCGCACCGCCGTCTTCGGCGCGTTCCGTGAACGAAAAAGGACTGGCGCTCCAGTTTTCTGCGTTATCTTAAACGGTGTCCCGGAGCCGAAAGGCCTTCCGGGTCCGCATTGCACAAGAACCGTAAAACAGAGGAGTCGCCAGTCCCATGACACAATGTAGCACATCTTCCTTCGACGGCCAGCGGGTCTACTGCGGATTCGACGTCCACAAGCGCACCTGGGACGTCTGCGTCCGGATCAACGGGTGCCAGGTGAAGGCTTTCCACACGGACGCCGACGTCGGGTCGATCGTCTCCCGTCTGAGGCTCGCGTTCCCCGGCGCGGAGTTCCACAGCGTCTACGAGGCCGGCTTCAGCGGCTTCCACGCGCACCGCGCGCTGTGCGCCGCCGGCTTCCGGAACCTGGTGGTCAACCCCGCGGACGTGCCGACCAGCGGGCGGGAGCGCGCCTTCA
>JAFZWH010000171.1 GCA_017617415.1 Victivallales bacterium
CAAGCTCCATTTCCCATGCGGAAATGTGAGTCCGATATGCTTGTTTAAACTCCCTTGGACAATCCTGCAAACTAATGGATTTCATCAACGTAACGCGTGACTCCGTATGAGCAATTAATTGTTCGATCGTATTGCCGTTAAATGGCTCCACAGAAGCATCCTCCTCAAGGACAACTTCAATTGCCTTTCGCGATTTATTGATTGCCTTTCGCGATTCATTGCATCCTACGCATGTCACCATGATGGACGCAACCAAAATGAGGAAAAGGCATTTCTTCGAGAACATGAAGTTATTCATTGGACCTTCAATTATTAAGCTTAAGTACAATTTTTAGAAACGATGAAAATTTTAGAAACGATGAAAATCAATTCAGTGTTTTGTTCAATTAAAAATGATCAAATCTGATTGCTCGATTTTTAACTGTGCCCTAATTCTTGAACGAGTTTCTTATCCTGTTATGTGAACTAACTACCACCATCTCTGGGAATCTTACACGTAGCACAAAAAAGAGCGTCTCATTTTCGTGAACTGCCGAGGTTTAGGACGACCTGTACCGATGCACGAAAAGAAACGCTCAAAATGAGCGTGCTTCACTGTGTGCAGCGGTACAATCGACAAAGGTCCTAATTTCGGCAATTCACCAAGCACTACTCCAGCGGAATTGTCCGCCGGCGATGTCAGAAAAGAGAAAGATTTGCTACTTTATTTGCCTTGAACTCCTGTGGTTGAAAGGAATGAATCATGGAAATGACCATAAAATAACATAATTCCCCCGATTTGCATTGCTGTCCGGCAAAAATGCCAGGCGTAAAGCGCACATTTTTCCCGCGCAGCACGCGAAAGGAACCTATCCCGTCGCGGCCAAACCAGAGCGGGGAACTCGCCTTTCCCTGCATGTCTTCCGTCTTCTTCTGCATGTTTCTCCTTTCCTGTGCTACATTACATTGCTGTCCGGGGAAAATCTTTTCCATGCCGAAAGGCTCTTCCGGCTCTACCGTGTTTCACCATCTGAAGCCCTGAGCTGACATTCCGACGCCTCGCGGGAACTTTGGGCGTCCAGACTGCGGTTGGCACGGGCAGTCCCGCATAAAATTCCCTGCGGTTTGGGATAGGGGGTGTGGGGGAAAGGGGAAGGAACTCAGTTCCTTCGCCCTTGCCCCCGCAGCGCGTAGCGCAAGGCACAAGGATTTTTATCGGACAGCAGTGGTTCTCGTGGCGTCTTTACGCCAAATGCGGGCTATTTTCCCTCAGAGTTCGGCAGTGCCGTTATATTTTGGAGAAGTGCGCGAAGCGATAGTTCCGGAATGCACGTTCCGGGCGTGAGGCCCAGTTCCTCCGCGCGTCCTGCCTTGATTTCCAGTGCGCTGGTCACGGGGCGCATGCAGGGGTAGGTCTTGAGGCGCTCTTCGTAGTCTTCCTCGCTTTCATTTTCTGCACGCGGCGGCTCGACGGCCATGGTGTTGATTTGCAGGACCACGCCCTCGGCATTCAGGAAAATCACATCCAGCGGGATGCGGGTGTTCTTCATCCAGAAGGCGGTGAACTTCGGGCGTCCGTAGAAGAAGAGCATCCCGCCGTCGTCAGCCAGGTACGTGCGGTCCATCAGCCCTTTGCGCAATTCGGCGTCGGTCACGGCGACCTCGATTTGGCGATAGGGCATGCCGTTTAGGGAGACCTCCGGCAGAAAACGCGGTTGACGAACTGGCTCGTCGGCGCCCAACGATACGGCCACGAGAATCACGGCAAAACAGAAGAGTGGCAGGATTTTTCGCATAACTCTCTTAATATAATTCCAATGTTGAATTTTTACATCAAAACCTACGGTTGCCAGATGAACGAGCGCGACTCGGAGGCGCTGGCGTGTCTTCTGGAGGCGCGAGGATATCGCGAGGTGGACGAGGAGACCGAGGCGGACATCCTGATCTTCAACACCTGCAGCGTGCGCGACCAGGCGGAGCGCAAGGCCATCGGAAAAATCGGCATGATGAAGATGCTCAAGGACGAGAAGCCGTCGCTGGTCATCGGCGTGATCGGGTGCATGGCGCAGCGTCTCGGCGCGAAGCTCCTGGAGGAACTCCCGCAGGTGGATTTCGTGGCGGGCACCGACCAGCTCCAGAATGTCCCGAACCTGATTGCGGAGGCGGTGACGCGCCATGGCCGAAGCACCGCGCTGGAGATGGGCCCAGGGGTCTTCCGGGAATTGGACGGACATCGGCCGGGGCAGCTCATCGCAGAAGTCTCGGTGATGCGCGGCTGCGACCAGTTCTGCACCTACTGCGTGGTGCCCTACTGCCGGGGGCGCGAGAAGTCCCGTCCCATCGAGGCGATTGTCGATGAGGCGGAGCGGCTGGCGTCGGGCGGCACGAAAGAGTTGCTTCTTCTGGGGCAGAACATCACCGCGTATGGCGTCGCCGAGGCGCGCAAGGCCGGCACCTACACGCCCGAATTCTCCGCCTTCGCGGACTTGCTCGTGGCGCTGAACGAAGTCAAGGGCATCGAGCGCATCCGTTTCACCTCGCCGCATGTGCGCTTCATGAACGACAAGTTCGTAGAGGCGGTCACGCAGTTGCCCAAGGTCTGCAAGTGTTTCCATGTGCCTGTGCAGTCTGGCAACGACCGCATTCTCAAGTTGATGCACCGCAACTATACCGCCAAAGAATACCTCGACCGCATCGACGCCATCCGCGCCAAGGCCCCCGAGACGCTCTTCTCCACGGATA
>JAFZWH010000172.1 GCA_017617415.1 Victivallales bacterium
CCGCCGAACAGCCCGCGCCGCCCGCCGAATAGCCCTATCCCTTCTATCCATGCCAGCCTGCTGACCATGCTGGTTTGAACCAACCATGTCCTACCACAACAGAACAGCCCTTGGTCTGGAATACGACACCCACGGCGTGCGGGCCGTGGTAATTCGTCGTCGCATGTCCAGCTGGCGCATCGTGGAAACCCTCCACCTGCCGTGGCAACAGGAAGGCATCCTCACTGCCGACGAGCAGCAGCGCGCCATCCATGAATGGCTGGTGGACCATCACCTCGGAACTCCCGCCGCCTGTGGTGGATTGCTCCAAACCGATGTCAATACCGTCATCAGCGACTTTCCACCGGTTCACAACCGAGAACAGCTCGCGCGCATGGTCGAGTATCAGACTCGACAGTTGGCTGGACTGTCCGGCGAACAATTTCTCCATGACTTCCAAGCACTGATCCCCTTGCCTGGCCAGACCAACCCGCTGCTCATCGCGATGAGCCGTGAGAGCACCTTGACCAATCAGCTCCAGCACTACCAGGCAATGGGACTGAATGTCGAGCAGATGACCAGTTGTGGAATCGCATTGGTAAACGCCTTCGAGACCCTCCAGTCAGCTGCGGCGGAACAGCCCTGTCTGCAACTTGTCGCAGACTTTGGCGCAGATTCGTCGATTCTGGTCATCTACAGCCAGGGGCGCCTCCAGCAGATCACCACCATCGACATCGGCTTCGCCCCCCAAGGCGACGACACCCCGGCCAGCCTCGCTCACTCCTTTGCGCATGAACTTCAAAGTGCCCTTCAAGGCTGGAAGGCCTCGCAGGTTGGCGACAATAGCCTTCAGCCCCCGACGCAGCTCTGGCTCAGCGGCGCCGGAGCCCTAAACGCCGAAGTTGCCGACCTCCTTTCCGCCGACCTCCAACTCCCAGTCCATCTGCTGGGTATCTCTGCGCGCAAATGCGCGGCGGGACTCCCCACTGGCGGCGCCATCGGTGGTGTCTGCCCCGCCCTCACCCTCGCTTTCGGCCTGGCTCTTCAAGGCACTGGCACTGCCCCCTGCTCCCTATCGCTCATCCCGGAACGCCTCGCATGGCAACAACGCAAACGCAAGGCGTGCCCCTTCCTCTTCCTCACCGCCGTTCTGCTTGCCTTCACGCTTTTGACTGGCCTGCATTTCTTCAATGCACGGCTCTCCGCCGAGACCGCACAACTTCAGGCTCGCGAAGCCGAACTCGACGCGGCGCTCGAACTCGTTCCTCAACTGGACCGTTGCTATCAGCAACTCGCATTCCACCAGCGGCGATTGCTTCCCATCGCTGAAATCGGCTTCAGAACCCAGCGCTTCATGGAGACTATGCAAGTCTGGCTCAAAGCACTTCCCGATCATTCGCAAACCAAGGAGACCTGGTGCTTCTACTTGGCAGACGAGTTTTCATTTGCCCAAGCCAATACCGCATCGCCGACTTCCAACAACAGTCGTCGCAGTTCACGTGACGAGGGCACCACCGAACGGACTGTCCGCCCCCGGTCCAATCGAGGCAATGAAAACAGCGCAACACCCGCTTCCCCCTCGCCGGTTGCGAAACCCGTCCTGATCGAGGTGTCCGCCGACGAGTCAGCCAATGGTGCAACTCGTGCGATTCCAACGGAAAATGAGACGATGAGCATTGCCGAAGCAACCGAGCCGCCGCCCGCCACCTATCCACCAGTCACTCCGGTGGCGCAGATTCCCTTCCTGACCACAATGTACATCGGTGGCTTTGTGCCGTCACGCGGAAACAAATATCAGCTTGTCAAGCAGATGCAAGAACGGCTGAACATCTCCGACACCTTTGTGAACGTGGATGACTGCGCGGATTTCCTCACCACCGCCTTCCACGACAACCATCTGCTGGCCTGGGAGGACTTCCTCACGGAGCACCGTGAAGATCTCGGCCAGGAGTATCTGCTCTTCTTCTTACAGCTTCCCTTCCGGGAGGCACTGGTCAAACGACCTGCCAACTGAATCGATGTTCTCACCCACCTTCCATGATTGGCCACGCCTTAACCGCTTGATGCTCTTTGCACTTCTGGCGGTGTTTATCACGGCATTGCTGGTCCTCTATCTTTATGTGATGCCCAAATGGCGGCAGCACCAAGCTTATCAAAAAGCCATCCAAGAAAAGGAAAGCCGTTTGGCCGCCACGCCGTGGCCACAGGAAACCGACCTGCTGGGTCGGCATTATAAGCTTATCCGGGAAAAGCTTGACGGCGTACCAGGCACTGACCAGCTTGGTCTGGTCAAGCTCTCTGAGGACATCATCCAGCAGGCCACCAATACCTTCAGTGAACGCATTCTGAAACAGTTTGATTCCACAAAGCATTTCATCAACGGCGTCTCCCGCATCGACTACAAAGACGCCTACGACCGGTTCGCCCAGGAGCTGACAGAACAACAACTTACCCTGGAAAGCACACGGTTCGGCCTTAACGAAGATGGGCAGGAGCCGGTCTGGCAAATGATCCTCAAGCTCTGGACCGCACAGATGCTCTACCAACTTGCCCGCGAGAATCACCTGACTGTCCTGGCCGACGAGGAGGGCGTCGCCGCCATCAGCGCACTGCCCCCCATCGCCTATGCCGTCGCTGAAAACGATCCCCCTCCGCCATATCTGCTCGAATTTCCCATCCGGCTACGCCTTGCCGGACACCTGGATGACTTTCTGCGGTTCGCCCAACAACTCTCCGCGCCCGTCCGCTTCCTTCCACTGAAGCAACTGGAAATCAGCACCACGCCACCCAACCCGCCAGTTGCGGGACAAACCAATCGCGTGGACACTGCCACCTTCAACATCGTCTGCTCGTCCTTCTTCCAGCCTACGCCTCCCACCTCGGAGGTTTTGGAAAATGAATGAATAAACTCGCCACCCATTTCATTGCGCACTGGGAACAGACGCTCCTTTTCCTTATGCTGCTTGCGCTGGCCAGCTTATTCGTCTGCTGGCAGTTCTTCCGCCTGCCGCCGCCAGCCGTCCTGCCGCCAGTCAAGGCCATGCCCCAACCGCCGGAACTCGTGCCTTGGGATTATCGGCCATTAACCTTCATGACCCCGGAGCTATCCCCGGAAATCCACAGCCCGTTCCTGATTGCGTTCGACCTCCCGGCACTGCCGGAACCGCCGACTCCGCCAGTGTCG
>JAFZWH010000020.1 GCA_017617415.1 Victivallales bacterium
ATTCCTCATTCCTCATTCCTCATTCCTCATGGCCATTGAAAATCAATATCTCTTCAAGATTGGCGACGGTCTGGAACAAGGGCCATTTGACGAGCAGTCGATGATTGCCTTGGCGCAAAGCGGGGATATTCCCCATGACGCACAAGTGCGCAGCACGCTCTTGCCCATCTGGTCGAAAGCCAAGGAAGTCGATTTTCTCAAGGACATCTACCGCGAATTGCTGCTTCAGATGGCGGAGCAATACAGCCAGTCGGACAAAGCGAAACGTGAGGCCCGTCTGAACCTTCGCGGCGACTATGATCCTCTGGCCACGGCACTCTCCCAGGAGGGCATCATCTACGAAGCGACCACGCCCATTGCGCGCACCCTCGCCGTCGCCAGCGACCTGCTTCTGGAAATCGGCGGCGGGCTGATCATCATGTTCTTCTGCTGGGTACTGGTGTGCATGCATATTCTACCCCAAAGCATCTCGCTGTATTTCTACCTCACCCTGTTCTGGCTGGCGGTCTCCGTCTATCAGGTCTGGACTCTGAATGTCTATGGACAGACTTTGGGAATGCGCTTCTGGGGGCTGGTCGCCATCACCAAAGACAAACGTCCCGTGTATTGCTGCCGGGCATACTGCTATTTCCTGCTGGCCTACACCATCGGTGTCTTCACCCCCATCACCTGGCTCCTGACGGGCGGACGATTCTCGCTCCAGGAATACCTCGTTGGTCTGCGCATCCGGCGCATCCACGTCGCACGAGTCAACATCCGATAGATGCCTTCATCACTTGCACAATCGAAACGTCAACTCCCTTGGCGACTAGGCTGGCACCTGTTCGCGGAAAGCGCAGTGCCGGTTTTCGGGGCCATTGCCATCCTTTCAACGACCTGCCTGCTCCTGGCAGTCTTTGACGACTTGCCAGACTTCCAAGGCTCTTCCATCTCCATTGGCACGGAACTGCTGTATTTCCTCGCTCGTGCCCTTGATCCCATTGAGACCATCTTCCCCTTCGCCGCCTTTCTCGGCGTGAGTTTCATGACCATCGTGAAAGGCAAAAACAGCGAACTGACCGCCATCCGGGCGGCTGGACTGTCGCTCTTTGTCACCGCCCTCCCCGTCTGGCTGCTGTGTCTGGCGCTCTGTGGCACAGAGATGTACCTCACGGAGGTCGTGCGACCTGCCGCCAACCGCTATGCCGAACAGGTGCGAAATGACTTGGAGAGCCATAAACAGGCTCGCAAGCAATTGGACGCCAAGGTAAAGGCAGAGGTTGAACGCCAGTTGCGTGCACGACAGGAGAATGAAGCGTCTGCGCCGGAGGATGCCCAGGCGACGCGCAAGACGCTGGAACGCTCTGTGCGAGAGACGCTGGAGCAAGCCGAGAAGAATGCGGGAGCATCCCAGAAGGCCTCCTCTGCACTCCACTCCCTGACTTACTACAATGCCCAAAGCCGAACCGAGTGGTTCTTTGCCGATTTTCGGACAGACGCACCCAGCCAGGGCGTCGTGATTTGGAAGTTTGACGAAAATGGCCGGATGCTCTCGCGCGACACCGCTTTCCAGGCGGAGTATGACGCGACCACCCGCAACTGGAGGCTCACTGGTGGCGAAGGCACCCAGTTTGACTACCCCGACGGCGTGGAACTCCCGCAGCAAACCGCAGTGATACGCCGTGACGTGTCGGTGGACACAGTCCTGCCCTACTCGGACACCCCGCAGGAAATTGAATTGCTCCACCATCAGCCGGACGCGCTGAACCTCAACGGACTGTTGGCGATGTTGCGCTTCACCGAGCGACTTCCGCTGGCACGCAGACACTTCGTGAAAACGATGGTAGTCTATCGCTTCTTCTATCCGTTTTCAACTTTGATCGCCGGACTACTGGGCTTCGCCCTCACCCTTACCCAGGGCCGCAAAAGCGCCATCCCCGGCTTCGTACTCGCGGCAGTCCTTCTGATGGTCTATTACTCGATGGCGCAACAGGCAGTTGTGCTTGGACGCTCCGGCATCCTCCCCGCCTTCGTCGCCGGCGCAGTCCCGACCATCCTGGCATTGGCCGGAACGCTCTTTCTGGCCTGGAAGCGACAGTAAGCACTTGACTGTCATAATATTTTGGGGAGTAAAAATCCTTCTCAACGGAGTCGGCTTTAATTAAAACTGGTCCCTCAAGCAGAGCCGGGGAGGTATATTCTCGGAGCACTACTGTCCGAGCAGGTGAAGCCGACGGGCGTGAAAGCGGCCGTCGAGGCATCCCGCGTAAGGCGTCCGAAAGGCCCAAAGGGCTTTTCGCGACACCGCAGAGCGGGTGACACTCCGGGCGTAGGCACGGAGGCTTCACCGGCGAAGGGAAGTGTTTCGCGTGTTTCGCGAGAAATGGCTTTAGGCAAGTCAAGTGTATAATTCCCTTAATTTAACTATTCATCGTCAAATCTTTTTTAATCGGACAATAGTGACATCTTGCTGAAACAGAGCCAAAGTTTTTCGTGGACGGAATGCCGTAACTCCGGAAAGGCGATATATATTATGGACAGCATCCAGGGAGAACCGCCAAATGCCCGAAGCCATCAAGACCAATCCCTACGGCGTGAGCGACTTCGCCACGCTGCGCAGAAGCCACGGCTACTATGTGGACCAGACCTGGGCCGTCCCCGAGCTGGAGAAGCTGCATTTCCAGCTCTTCCTGCGCCCGCGGCGCTTCGGCAAGAGCCTGCTATTGAGCATCCTGAACTACTACTACGACGTCAACGAGGCGGGGCGCTTCGACGAGCTCTTCGCGGGCACCTGGATCCACGAGCACCCCACGGAGCGCCGCAACCAGTATCTGGTGATGCGCTTCGACTTCTCGAAGGTGGATGGAGCGACGCTCGAGCAATACCAGCAGAGCTTCGAGAGTACCTGCATGATTGCCCTGAAGGCATTCATTCGGAAGTACCGCACCGTTCTTGACGGGGAGGTTCTGAAGATGGTTGCCGCCACGAAAACCTTTGGCGCCGCATTCGACACTTTGACCTCCAATGCGGATGTCCTTCCCAACAAAATCTACATCCTCATCGACGAGTACGACAATTTCTCCAACCACATCCTCACCCAGCTCGGCGAGGACACCTACGCCTCGCTCTGCCACGGCGACGGCTTCTTCAAGAGCTTCTTCGCCAAGTTCAAGGCCGCCAGCCAGGCCGTCGAGCGCATCTTCATCACCGGCGTGTCGCCGATGACGATGGACGATGTGACCAGCGGCTTCAACATCGCCGAGAACATCTCCCTGCGCCCCCAATTTGCCACAGTATGCGGCTTCACCCACGCCGACGTCCGCGCCGCGATGGACTACTTCGCGCAGGCCGGCCAGTTCCCCTGCGACCAGGAGGAGGGCTTCCGGCTGGTGACCGATTGGCACGACCACTACCGCTTCTCCGAGGACAACGAGGCGCAGGTCATCAATCCCACGCTCTTCCTGAATTTCCTCGACAGATGCCGCGCGGCCAAGCATTTCCCCGCCGAGCTGGTGGACGAGAACCTCCACACCGACTACTACAAGCTGCGCCACCTGGTCACCACCAACGGCCGGCTCAACGGCAAGTTCGCCGCGCTGGAGACGCTGGTCGCCGACGGCGGCGTCACCGCCAGGTTCGTGCAGTCCTTCCAGGTGCAGACCCTGGCGCATCCCGAAAGCTTCCTGTCGCTGCTCTTCTATTACGGGATGGTCACCATCGGGGGCGCCGAAGGGCGGTGGATGAAGTTCGTCATCCCGAACCTCACGATGCGGCAGTTCCTCGCGGACTTCCTGCTCCACGGCTACCGGGACGCCTGCCAGGTCAACGACCGCTCCCAGGAGCTGGCCGACGCCTTGGGCGCGATGGCCAAAACCGGCGACTGGCGACCGCCCGTCAGCCTGGCCGCCGACGGCATCCGCCAGCTCCTCTGCGCCCGTGACCTGCTTGACGGCGAGAAGGCCGTACAGGCCGCGCTGGCCGCGCTATTCTCCGTGGGCGACGCGTACATGGTACGCACGGAGCACATGGCCAACTTCGGCTTCGCCGACCTGACCATGGTGCCGGACCTGATCCGCTTCCCGCACCTCAAGTTCGCCGCGCTCATCGAGGTCAAGTATCTCAAGAAGAGCGAGAAGATCCCCGCCGCCGCCAAACGGAAGCTGCTCGCCGCGGCGAAAGAACAGCTGGAGCAGTACATAAAAGACCACCGCCTCGTGCGGGAGTGGCGACTGAAGCCGAGAGGTCCCGTGACGCTCATTCGACTCTGCGTGATATTCCACGGCGAGGAGCTCCTCATCGCCCAGGAGATCTGAACAGCCAGCGCCCGAATTTCGACAATCGGCGCGTTTTCTTCCCCGAGGGAGGAAATTTCGACCTTGTAAATTCCATGAAAGTCCCGCACGGGGCCAGAAACGCCTTTATTTTGCAAAGGAGCGCATATCACCGCCTTCGCCAGAGCGCGTTTCTGCGCGTTTTCCGACGGGGCCTTTCAGCAGCTGGGCACATGACATGAAAACACTCTTGCTTTCCATGGTAGTCTTGAGCGTTTCCTGCCTGGGGCAGACCTATTTCGTCCAAGGGCCGGCGGAGCCGAAGCCCTACGAGCAGACGGCCATCAGGGAACTGGCGGACTACCTCGCCCGCCGCATCAACGGCACCCTCTCCATCGGAGGACATTCGCCCGTGACACTCCAGGTCGGGGACACGGACCTGGCCAGAGAACAGCACTGCCTCTCCACCGAGCTGGAGGACGAGCGGTGGGTCATCCGGTCCGTGGGGGACCAGGTGCTCCTCAATGGCGGCGGCACGCGCGGAGCCCTCTACGCCGTCTATCACTTCCTGGAGGACCATTGCGGCATCCACTGGTGGTCGGACTTTGAGGACGACGTGCCGGAGGCCTCCCCGCTGGCCCTGGAGGCGTTGGACGCCACCGGAAAGCCCGCCTTCGCCTATCGGGACATCTATCGCACCCACCGCCGCGGCATCGGTCCCCTCACCGCACTCCGTAACCGGCTGAACCGGGACGGCGACGAGCCGATCCCCATGGCCCTGGGCGGCTCCTTCACCTACGGCAGTCCCGAGCATGTCCACACCTTCGACAAATATGTGCCATTCGCCGAATTCGGCTCCTCCCATCCCGAGTACTTCTCCCTGCGGGGCGGCCAGCGCGTCGGCGGACAGACGGCGGGCCAGCTCTGCCTGACCAACCCGGAGCTGAAGAACCTCATCCTCAAACGGATGCTCGCCTACATCGAGGCGGACCAAAAGGACGCCGCGGAGCACGGCAAGCCGATGCCGCGAATCTATGACTTGAGCATGAACGACAATCTGTTCCCGTGCGAATGCGAGGCCTGCAAGGCCGAGGCGGAGAAGTACAACCCCTCCGGCTTCTATCTGAACTTCGTCAATTCCATCGCCCGCGAAGTCGGAAAAAGCCATCCGGAGGTCTTCATCAGCACCCTGGCCTATTACTTCACGGAGGAGCCGCCCAAGCAGGGCGTCCGCGCGGAGGACAATGTGATTGTCAAGCTCTGCGACACCAAGACCAACGAGGCGGCTTCCATCCTCGAGCCGGACAACCGGGTGATGCTGGATTTCCTCCGCCAATGGCAGAACCATGCCAAAAACCTCTTCGTCTGGGACTACGCCATCGTCTTCACGGTAACGGGCTTCCCCTTCGCCAGCGAATTCACCTACGGCGAGCTGTACCGTACCTATCATGAGAACAACGTGACGGGCATCTTCTGGGAGCATGAATATCCCTTCGAGGCGGATTTCTACGAGCTGAAGTATTTCCTCGAGGCCAAATTGGCGGAAGATCCCGAGCAGGACGCCGACGCGCTGATGCGCCTGTTCATGGACCGCTACTATCAGGAGGCCGGTCCCTTCCTGCTCTCCTACCGGCGGCTTCTGGACCAGCAGCGGAAGGCCAGGCAGGGCTACATTAGCTGGTTCCCTCCCGCAAGCGCCTTTTTCCACTTGAGCAACCATGCCCTGAAGGAATGTCAGGCGTTGTTTGACCAGGCGGAGGCCGCCGTGGCGGCCAAGCCGCGCATCTGGGCGCGGGTTCGCCATGCCCGCGCTGGACTGGACCGCCTGACCTGCGTCAAAAAGGCCTCCGCACCCATCTTTCATGGAGCGGCGGCGGGAAACGCCGAGTC
>JAFZWH010000173.1 GCA_017617415.1 Victivallales bacterium
CGACTGGGCTATAATGCGGTGAGATACCATCATTACGAGACCACGTTGCAGGCATCGGGCTCTCACGACTCGACCGTGCTGGACCCGGAAAAGCTGGAGCGCTTCGACTACCTGCATGCGCAACTGCGCGCTCACGGCATCTACACCACGACTGACACTTTCGTTTCCCGCATCATTCGCGCCGATGAGGTCTTCGAGGGCGCGACGGGACGGCTGGAGATGAACGAAGTCAAAATGCTCTTGCCAGTCAACGAGCGGATGTTCGAGAACTGGAAAGGCTTCTGCCGGAATTTTCTGGGGCATGTAAATCCCCACACTGGTCTGAGTTATGCGCAGGATCCCGCATTGGCCTGGATCAGCCTGATTAACGAGGGCAACTTCGGGAATTTCTTCGGCTCTCTCTCGGAACGGGTCGCCAAGGAGTGGCTGCGCGAATGGGAGACGTGGACCCTGGAGAAATATGACTCGGTCTCCGCACGCAATGCGGCCTGGAATGCGCCAGAGGAATATGCTGTCTCTTTTTTGCCGCACAATAATGGGCTGCCGGAAGAACAACGGGATTTTGCGCGATTCCAATGCGACCTCGAAGCACGGATGATTCGACGAATGCGCGAATTTCTGCAGAACGAGCTTGGCTGCCGGGCTCTCATCACTGACCTGAACTCCTGGTCGAACCCGACCTGGACCCAGATCGCTCGACAGGATCTGGATTATGTGGACGACCATTTCTATGTGGATCATCCAAAGTTCCTTGAGAAGCGCTGGCGTTTGCCCTCCCGATGCGATAACGTCAGTCCATTGCTTGCCGGAGTGCCCGGCGGAGTCCAGGTGGCATTCACGCGGCTCCTGGACAAGCCGTTTACCATTTCCGAATACAACTATTCTGGTCCTGGGCGCTTCCGCAGTGTGGGGGGAATTCTGACTGGATGTCTGGCTGCCCTGCAGGACTGGGATGCGGTCTGGCGTTTCACCTATGCCCACAGCAACCGCGCGATGTTCGAGCCGTCGCCCGCCGGATATTTTAACGTGGCATCAGATCCGCTGAACCAGTGCGCGGAACGCGCATTCCTCTGCCTCTTCCTGCGTGGCGACATGGCAATGTTGCCACGCACGGTCGCCATGACTATGGACAAACATCATCTTCGTGGGAAGTTCGCGCCGAAACAGGGCATCGTTCCCGACTGGAAGGCGCTTGCTCTGCTGGCGAAAGTGGGCTATCGGGTGGAGAAAGACGCCACTGATTCAGACGAACTGGAGTGTCTGGCTCCGGCCGGTAGAGAACTACGGGAGAAACTGGGTGGTGATTTGGGATTGACCAGACAGGATATGACAGAAATGGACAGCTGCCGCGTGCGTTCCGCGACTGGCCAAGTCGTCATTGACGGTGACAAAAACCGCCTGGTCATTGATACCGAATGCACGGCGGGCGGTTTTGCGCTGCCGGGAGGTACGATTGAGACGTCCGCTGTACATGTCGCCATTCTCGACACCGAGGCCACGGTATGGGTTTCCTCGCTGGACGGCCATGCGATTCCGGAGAGCCGCCATCTGCTCATAACGCACTTGACCGACTTGCAGAATTCAGGCGAGAAATATGCGGATGCACGTCGTCGGACCATTCTGGAATGGGGACATCTCCCGCATCTGGTACGGGAAGGCCGCGCGGAGGTCACATTGCTGCGTCCGCCGACCGGTACGGTGGAAGTCTGGCGGCTGGCCACGGATGGCGAGCGCCTCAGCCGGGTGGAGATTCCCGTTGCCCCGGACGGTCAGTTGCTTGTCCCGCTTGAGGTGCGTGGGTCGCATGGCGCCCAGATGCTCTACGAGGTGGTCTTCGACTGAACTGTCACCGAAATTTGGGGTGGCGATTTGGAATTTCGCGGGGAGTTTTTGGAGTAGTCCCTTGCAATTTCCAGTTTTGGGTGTAAAGTACATCAATTTCCAAAATCCAGGCGTGGTAGCCAAGTGGTAAGGCGAAGGTCTGCAAAACCTTTATTCATCGGTCCGAATCCGATCCACGCCTCCAGTTTTTCTGGGTAGGCCGGCACAGCATTGGGTTGACTTGCTGTTTCCCTTCGGCCGTTATTCATATATAGTCCATTTCCTTGATGTTTACTGAACCTGCGCATCGCTGAATTATCGGTGTCTGCTGCATATCATTATGGCAAAAAAGCGCTTCAGCTACGAAGAAGATTTCGATGAAGATGACGAGTTGTTACTTGACCGTAAGGCCAAGCGTCGTCTTCGCCAGCAGCAGCAACAGCAGCAGGCGTCCGAAAACCAGCAGGAAGAACAGCAGGCGTCCGATGATCCGATGACGGCGGTCATTTCGTTATGTCAGGAGAACCGTTGGCGCGAAGCGGTGCTGGCTTGCTATTCCGCAATAGAGCATTACCTGGTGGAGGACAAGGCGATGCAGGCGGAGCAAATCCGGCTGGCAATGCAGAAAATTGACCGGTCACTGCGTCGGCAGATGATTTTAGCCTTTATCAACGAAGCCCAAAAAATGCTCAACAAGGAGTGATTCCTGGATGCTTGGCAACAACGAGAAAATCCAGGGTGTGAACATCCCTGACCTCTTTGCCCAGATGGTCGGCGAACTGCCGTGGCGTACCCTGAGTCGGTATGTCAATGACAATGCGCAGCTGCTTAAGATTTGCACCCTCGGCGGACATCGAATCGACCCGAACCAGCGAGCGAGAATCGAAAAGCTGGTTCTCAATGAGGCCAAGAAAAATGAGTTTGCCGAGACAGTAACCCAGCCGCTCTTTGGGGTATGGTATCCCGTCCACGAACAATTGCATCAGCAGTTGGAGGACTATTTCCATTCGGACGAATACAAGACGTACCGCAGCGAGCACAAGCTCACCGAAGAGGACTATGTCCTTTCCGACGAGAAGTTCGATGCCTTTTACGACTTAAAGGAGAACAAAGCATGGCGGTTACTGCTGGCCTTTGCACCCCTGAAATTCACCGCTGAGCAGGCCGAGAAGATTCTGAATAACCAGGAGGGCGCTGCCGAACTCCAGGAAAAACTGACGGCTCTGGAGGAACAGTTGGCGACCGCGACCAAGAAGGCCGCAGATGCCGTGGCGGAAGTCGAGCGTGCTCGTGCGCAGGCGCAGAGCAGCGCCTCCGAAATCCAAGAGCTCAAGAAGCTGCAGCGTAGCCTGAAGGGCGAGTTGGATGCCGCAAATCAGAAATTTGCCAGTGCCAGTGCCGAGACAAAACGTCTTGCCGCGAAATTGGCGGAGGTCAACGAGGCGGCCAAGAAGCGCGAGCAGGAAATCAGCGAGAATGCGGATCGCGCTGTCGTGCGTCTGCAAGCCGAATTGGAACGCAGCAAGGCCGAATTGAACAACTGGCAGAACAAATACCAGGAGCAGTTGTTGGCGAACCGCCAGATTGTTTCGGATGCCAAGCAAGTGGACAGCAAGGCCGAGCTTGCCAATGCCGATAAGCAAAAGGCGATTGACGAACTGCAAGGCTATCAGAAATTCGTGGATTTGCTGCTGGATCGCATTGACTGGCGCAGCTTGGGTTCTCAATTGAAAATCACCAATCCCACCATGAAGATGGGGTTTGGGCGTATCATCAAGAGAATCAACTATGATCAGGATGCCACGGGGACGCTGGAGGAGACCCTGCCGAAGTTCTGGGGCGACTTCACGGCTCGCGAGACTGAGCTGATTAACAAGATTGCGAACTCCAGCACATTGGAAGTCCGCCAGGGTGACATGGAGGGCTTCTGGAACGAAGTCAAGGATAGCTTCGAGAGTGTTCAAGGCTCGCTTGAGGCGCGCCTCTTCATGCTGGCATTCATCCGCGAGCTGCTCTTCTCCATCTATACGCCGGAGCAGCTTCAGACACCAATGATTCCCAAGTCCAAATAATGACGGAAGGCTGGCGGGACAAAATTCGAATCATTTTGAGGTTTAGAGGACCTCTGCGCCCTTCTGGTTGAGGAATCCAGGGGGGCGCTTTTTTGTGGAGAATTATACCGGTTTCTTGCCTCGAAACTTTTTCCACGAAACACACGAAACGCACGGAAAAAGGAATTATATACTTTACTTGGACATAACGAACGGTCGCGCAGCGTGCGGTACCGACGGCGGCTCGTCGTCGTGCCATGTAGTTTTAAATACAATCACTTGTAATCCAATGCGATACCGCATTCGACGGCGAGCCACCGTCGGTGCCCTCCTTCCGGCTCATATCGCTTTGCGCTGTCTCGGTTTTCTGATTGTCTCCAAGAAATATATAATATCCTTTTTATTGCAGCGTCAGGCCCAGGACTTCGCCAAGAATTTGGAATTCGCGACGGTGGTCACCGTAGGTGATGACGATGTGTTCACGGGAGACATTTCGGATAAAATGCCCCAGGTCGTCGAGTTTCAGAAGGGCGCTGGACTCGCAGTGCGGCATTCCGGAATGACGGGTGCTTTCCAGTATCTCGCCGTGGACAATCAATAAGTCCTTGCCATTGAAATGGATTTCGATGCCAGTGAACTCGGTGTTCGGGGCGAGGTCGCTGTCCACGCCGACGCCGCGTCCATCGCGCTTGAGCTCGTAGGTTCCGCCCCAGTCCGTTAGACGGGCTTTGCCGCCCGGAACCATCTCCGGAGGAACCACGCCGACATAGCCGCAGTGCGCCAGCCGGGCGAGGTTGCCTTGGAATACAGAATATTTCTCATCGGCTGCCAGCCGGTCGCCGAAGTGCTCGGTGAGCGCGCCGACATAGTGGAGCGGATAGAGATTGGACATCATGCAGGGGGCCTCCAAGAGCCAGGAGGCCATCGCCATATTGGTCATTGCGCAGAAGTCGCCGTCACAGGCGGCGATGAAGCCCTCCTCGCGGGCGAGGCATTGGGCGAGGCAAGGCATATCTCGTCCGCCGTCGATGATAAGATCGCCGTAGCAGTTCACCCCGAAGCCGATGGCCTGTTCCGCGTCAAGGATGTCCCGGATGCCGAACCAGGTGCGCAGTGCGGTGACGAGTTCGGGCTTCTGTGGGATGTCATCCACATAGCGTCCCTGTCGTGTTTTCCAATAATCCATCACTTCCGCATCTGAGTAGTTTCGGGCGGCGGCGCGGAAATCCTCCAGGGATTTGACGACCAGTTGGAGTCCTAAAGAATTCTCAATGCCTTTGGCTCCGGCGAAGGCGTTCCAGGGGAAGTTCTGTTTGCCGAAGACCACCATCCGGCTCCTGGCGAGGAATTTCTTGACTGCCATGGCTTTCAGGAGAATGACGCCCTCGTGGTTGCTCTCAATGAGGTGCACTTTGCAGCCCAAGGCGCGCAGGAGGTCGGCGCAGGACCACTTCCAGAAATCCGGTTCGTCATGCTGGACGAGTGGCCAGAAGAGGATGGGCAGACCCCTTCTTACCAGCGGCTCCGGAGCCTCGTTCCAGATTTCCGTGGGGTAGCAGGGATTGCTGACCAGCATGACGGCATCGACTTCCTGTGGGAGGCTGCCCACGACCTGTTCCCAATGTTCTCGATTCCGAATGCAAATCAAGTCGCGGAAATGCGTGCCACTGCCGACCAAATCGGCGACCTTGCCCACATCTACCGACGGCGTTCCCTCACGGGCCTGGATAGGTTGCACCACCAGTCGTGGCAGTTCCAGAAAAGTCCGTCGGACGGATGGATTGATAAATTTATTAAGCATATTGAATACAAGATGTTACTGTTATTTTTTAAATAGAAGCCAGAGCCATGGCAGCGTATTCGCCGAGCTGGTCGCCAAGGGCGGCAGGAACCACGCGGCAGACTTGGCGGGTGTAGGGCAGGGCCTCGCGGATGATGGCGGCCTCCATTGTCGGGCGCAGGAGTTCTTCCGCCCGTTGGAAGACACTGCCAATCACAATGACCTCTGGGTTGATTAAGTCCATGATGATTGCCAGCCCTTCACCCAGCCGCGTGCCGCATTCGGCGAAAATTGCCTTCGCAAAATCGTCGCCGGCTTTGGCGGCGGCGGCGATGTCTTTCGTGGTCAGTGGCTTGGTTTCGTCATACCAAGAAACTTTTTCACCCATCTGGAGGCGTTCTTGGATGCGTACCAATGCAAGCCGCGCAAGACCGCCACCGGAGCAGAAGCCCTCCATCGAGCCGGCTTTGCCATAGCCGACGGGACCGAATGGCGCCAGCCGCAGATGACCGCATTCGCCGGCGTAGTCGTTGGTGCCGGCGTAAAGTCGCCCGTCAAGAATTAATCCTGCGCCACAGCCGGTTCCGAAGGTAATGAAAACCAGGTTCTTGGTACCTCTCCCTGCGCCGAAGGCCCACTCCGCCAGAGCGTCCGCATTCGCGTCATTTTCCAGAACGATATGCGGGCAAGCTGGAAATTCCTTCTGTAGCCATTCGACGATGGGGATATGATCCCATCCTGGAAGGTTTGGTGGCGAGAGGATGATTCCATTGCGGTTGTCGAGTGGACTGCCGCAGGGGATGCCAATTCCGGCGACGGCTTCCGGTGCGGAACCGTGCTTCGCCAGAAGGTTCTTGGCGGCCTGGACAAAATGCGCCACGCATTCCGTCGGAGAATCACCTGCCGTGGACCAGACGATACGGTCAAGCGGATGGACATCGCCGGCCGCGTTTCGTTTGCCGTAGATGGCGGTGCATTTGGTTCCGCCGATGTCAAAGCCAAGAAAGCAAGTCATGGGTGACGATAGTTCTGGTGGGGTGTCGGGCGCGCATCCGTTAAAATGCATAATGCCTGGCGCCGTGGTGGGTTAGAGTATCTTGCGGTAAAGCGCGACCACGTCTTCCTTGCGCGGGTGGTTGCATGGGTACTATAAGGGGGATTTCTTTTTTTTCCCAGGCGGATGACCACAAGCGCTGCCAAATTGCAGGATTTTGGTGGTTGCGGGTTGAAATCGTCAAAATTGAAATTATAGTAATAGGACATTCACAATTCAGGTGCGATTAGCTCAGTTGGTTAGAGCGCTACCCTGACACGGTAGAGGTCGCTGGTCCGAGTCCTGCATCGCACACCACGATTTACCTCGAAATCCCACGGTGTCATCATAATGGCTTCCGTGGGATTTTTGTGATTCGTGACCGGAATTGAGTAATATTTACGGTAATTTATCAAAGGGCTGCGCATCTCCAAAGGCCATGGCCCAAGCGTCGAGCGGGCTGAAGTATTTCTCAGGGGATTGCGAGCTGTTTTTTCCAATCATGGCGATTCAACGTGTTTTCAGTCGGTATGGGTTCTCCATTTTTAGACAACTCCCCGCGAGCGTCTAAAGAGACACTCGGAGAGGACTGTCTTGGAGAAGCGGGCAATAGCGGGAATGGGCCTTCGCCCCTGATGGCGGCTAAAGTGACTTCGAGAATTACTCCCACTCGATAGTGCTGGGGGGCTTGGAGGTGATGTCCAGCACCACGCGGTTCACGCCACGCACCTCGTTGATGATACGGTTGGCGACGGTGCGCAGAAGCGCGTCGGGGAGCGTCGCCCAGTCGGCGGTCATGCCGTCCTGCGACTCGACGGCGCGCAGGGCGACGACATACTCGTAGGTGCGCTGGTCGCCCATGACGCCGACGGTCTTGACGGGCAGGAAGATGCAGAAGGCCTGCCAGAGTTTGTAGTAGAGCCCGGCCTTCTTGACCTCCTCGACGAAGACCGCGTCGGCCTCGCGCAGGATGTCCAGCGTCTCGCGGGAGACCGTGCCGAGGTGCCGCACGCCCAGGCCGGGTCCGGGGAAGGGCTGGCGGAGAATCACCTCGTCGGGCAGGCCGAGTTGACGGCCGACCTCGCGCACCTCGTCCTTGAAGAGCTGGTTCAGCGGCTCCAGGAGCTTGAATTTCAGGTCCTTGGGGAGGCCTCCGACATTGTGGTGGCTCTTGATCATCGCGGCGGGATTGCCGTTGATGGGCATGGACTCGATGACGTCCGGGTAGGTGGTGCCCTGCGCCAGGAAGGTCGCCCCGTCCACGGAACGCGCGGCGTCGGCGAAGACCTCGATGAACTCCTTGCCGATGATGTGGCGCTTGGCCTCGGGCTCCTCCACGCCGGCGAGCTTCGCCAGGAAGCGGTCGGAGGCGTCGATGTAGCGCAGGTCCATGTCGAAATTGCGTCCGAAGAGCTGCTGGACGCCCTCGGCCTCGTTCTTGCGCAGCAGGCCGTTGTTCACGAAGATGCAGGTGAGCTGTCGGCCGATGGCGCGGTGGATGAGCGCGGCGGCGACGGAGGAGTCCACGCCGCCGGAG
>JAFZWH010000174.1 GCA_017617415.1 Victivallales bacterium
AACCTCTCACCTCTCACCTCTCACCTCAATATGTTCGAATATCCGATTCTCCCCTGCAAGGTTCAATTCAACCGTGAAGAATACCGTGACAAGGTCCTGGGCTGCTGGATGGGCAAGAACATCGGCGGCACCCTCGGCGGTCCCTACGAGGGCAAGCTCGAGATGAACGACGTGACCTTCTACACAGGCCTCACCGACGGCAAGCCCCTGCCCAACGACGACCTCGACCTCCAGCTGGTCTGGCTGACCGCCATTGAGCGTCGCGGCATCTGGCACATCAACGAGCGCACCCTCGGCGAGTTCTGGCTCTCCTATATCCTTGGCCACATGTCCGAATACGGCGTCTGCCAGGCGAACATCCGCAATGGCCTTATCCCGCCACTCTCCGGTGCCTGCAACAACGAACGCTACAAGGACTCCAACGGCGCGTGGATACGCTCCGAAATCTGGGCCTGCCTCTTCCCTGGCTCCCCCGACGAGGCCGCCTACTACGGCTACTGCGACTCCTGCTGCGACCACTCCGGCGACGGCATCTACGCCGAGATGTTCACCTGCGCCCTCGAAGCCGCCGCTTTCGTCGAATCCGACCTCCAGAAGCTCCTGGACATCGCGCTGGCGCGCATCCCGCAGGACTCCCAGATCGCCCGCGCCGTCAAGATCGCCCGTGACACCTACGCGAAGAAACTGCCCTTCAAGGACGCCCGCAACCAGGTCTGGGACACCTTCAACGACGGCCTGCACTTCCGCGCCGCCGTCAACATCGGCTACGTGATGCTCGCCCTGCTCTACGGCGAAGGCGACTTCGGCAAGACCGTCGCCCTGGCCGTCAACTGCGGAGACGACACGGACTGCACCGCTGGAACCGCCGGTTCCGTGCTGGGCATCATCCAAGGCCGCAAGGCCATCCCCGAAAAGTGGACCAAGCCCATTGGCGACTCCATCGTGACCTGCACCATCGACACCTTCTCCTTCAGCAACGTCCCCGCGGACATCAACGAACTGACCAACCGCGTCATCTGCTGCGCCTACGAGGCCTGGGCTGGCAACCCCCAAGGGCTGCCCTCCTTCACCGACGACGCGACCTACGTCGCTCCGGAATATCGCGAAGTCCTCAAGACCTGTCTCCGCGCCGACCTGCTCCTTTGGGGACGCGACCCCTATTCCTACATCTTCGAATTGCCCTCCACCAAGATCTTCTGCCACTATGACCAGGGACCGTACATCCAGCCTGGCCAGCCCAAGAAACTCGCCTTCTCCGCCGTGGCCACCATCGGCGCCGCGCGTTCCGTCAGCGTGAAGTTGTCGCTTCCTGACGGTTGGAAGGCAACGCCCTCCGCTGGCGTGAGCATCCCCGCCAAGTGTGACATCGTCAGCCCCGTTGAAATCACCCTCACCCCCAGCGACAACATTGCGGGCGGGATGGTCTATATCCCCGTCACCGTGCAGTTGTCCGACCGCCTCGCCCCCGACGCCTTCAACCTTCCGCTCCAGTGCGGCGGCCCCTACGAATTCGACACCAACGTCCCCTGCCAGGACTGGTGGGAGTTCGACCTCCTGCGTAACGGGCACCGCCGCAAAGACTTCAAGATGTAAGGCAACGACGTGGCGTCGGCCGGCGGGCGTCAGGCGTCAGGCGTCGGTCCGCAAAACAACCTTGATTTTTGTCCAAATTTCCATAAAACAACCTTGATTTTTGTCCAAATTTCCATAAAACAACCTTGATTTTTGTCCAAGAAATGATATAGTATGCTTGTTTCCAAACAATAATCATAGACAGACAAAAATGCATCGTTTTTTATCGCAAAAACTGCTACAATGGAAGGAACGCCCCACCCGTCATCCCTTGATTCTGCGCGGGGCGCGTCAAGTCGGCAAGACCTATCTGGTCCGTGAATTGGCCCAGTCGTCCTTTGCGCATTTCATCGAAGTGAATTTTGAGGCGGACGCCACGCTGTCGTCATTCTTCGCATCGAAGGATCCCTCGGTGATCTGCGAGCTGCTTTCCGCAAAGTACTCCGTTCCGGTCATTGACGGGCAGACCTTGTTGTTTCTGGACGAACTTCAGGCCGCCCCGCCCTTCGTCCTGGAATCCCTGCGTTACTTTTATGAAAAGCGTCCGGGCCTCCATGTGATTGCGGCGGGGTCGCTGCTGGAGTTTCTGCTTGAGCAGTCCAATCCGGAGCCAGCACGGCACTTCCCCATGCCTGTCGGACGGCTCGAATACATGTATGTCCCGCCGCTCCAATTCGAGGAGTTTCTATTGGCAGCCGGACAGTCCGGTTTGGTGGATTGGCTCGGCGGCTACCAAGTGGGCACGGTGGAACCGGAGGGGCTTCACCGGGAGCTATCGCTGTGGCTCCGACGATACCTTGCTATTGGCGGCATGCCCGCCGTGGCACAGGCATACTTCGGCGGGGACATCACGGCCGCCCAACGCGAACAGCAGCTCCTCCTAGCCACATATCATGACGACTTCCCAAAATATGGTCGCCACGCCTCTCCCGCACTGCTCCAGAAGGTGTTTCTGGCTATCCCGGCAATGCTCGGACACAAACTGGTCTTTTCCCATATCGACACATGCGTCAAGGCACGGGACCTGTCAGAGGCCTTCAACCGGCTTTGCCAGGCACGAGTCGTGGCCAAAATCCGCCACACCCCGGCAAATGGTATTCCCATCGGTTTCGGGGCGAATGGCACGACCTTCAAGCCGCTTTTTCTGGATGTCGGACTGGCCTGCCGCGCCCTCGGCCTGAGTCTGGCAGACTTCGTGATGGAAGACACGGCGCTCCTGGAGAATCGCGGCGAGATATGCGAGCAGTTCATCGGGCAGCATTTGCTGTATGCGGGCGAGGAATACGAGGAACCGTCCGCCTACTATTGGCAACGGGAGGCGCGGGGGGCCTCGGCCGAAGTGGACTATATCGTTCAGACGGGAAATGAAATCGTCCCGGTGGAAGTCAAAAGCGGACGCACTGGGTCGCTGAAGGGACTGCACCTTTTCCTCAATGAAAAGCACCGGAGCTTTGCCGTGCGCTTCAATGCGGATCTGCCTTCGCTGCTCGAAGACGCCTGCCTCAAGGACACTGCGGGACGGGAATGCCGCTTCACCCTCCTGTCCCTTCCCCTTTATTTGGTCGGACAACTCCCGCGACTGCTCCGAGAGCGCGCCTATTGGCGCAAAACGCAATAATCCTCAGTCACCCAGCCGTCAGCCGTCAGGCGTCGGGACATTGGACGGCGGACGGCGGATGTCGGGACATTGGACGGCGACCATCGGTCATCAGGCGTCAGGCCTCCAGGCCTCCAGGCCTTCAGGTCTCCAGGACCTCAGACACCTAAGCCTCAGGCGTCAGGCCGTCGGCCGTCAGGGCGTCAGCCGCGATGCGGCAAGCGCACGAAGTGTGCGACCATGCGTAACCGGCTGCAAGTGCCTGAAAGGCACGCAGCTGCCGGACAGCCGTCCCCACACCACCAGCGCCCGAAAAGGGCGCGATAACTCTTCTGGACGATTATTGCCCCAAAGTGTTTCCCCGCATCGGCCTTCCAAGGCTTAAGTCACTAGATCACAGGAGTCAAGCCCCGATTTTAAGCCTTAAGCTTTAGGCCTTAAGCTATTTCCGCCCCCTTGCCCCGAAACGGATTACGAAAACCTACGATTTTCACATGGTATTTTATGGGAAAACCGTGGCAATATCCCCTTAACAGCCTATATTTTCTTGGTTTCCGCGCAACAAAATACGCCAGAAAAAACACTTTCTTATCTATTCATTCCTAACCAGGACAATGGGATAAAGCAAAACGAAGGAGAAATCCATGAAAAATGTCCTTCTCGCATTGGCAGTGGCAGTTTGTGTACTACTGATTGCAGGCTGTGATAGTGGCGACTACAAAACCGGTGGCGGCGGAAAGCCCCAGCACTACAATACTGGAAATGGCCAGTATGATTAGGCGCAAATTGGCTTCTTTTCTTTTTGTTTAGTTGTGTTCCTCAAGAGTGTTGATTTTTGTATTGTACTGTCGGCGACTCGCCGACAGAATGCGTTGTGGTGGTGCCTCGCCATCACACAAGTCAATCCAGGGATTTAGGTTCAATTAACAACACATTTGTCAAACAGAGCGTAAAATAAAAGTTTCAAATCGTTTTCAACCATATCTTCTTCACAGGTTTAGGTCAACAAATTTACACCTTCCCTAATAGGAATACAACCTATGAATCAAATTGAAGCAATTTGCCCTGTTTGCAAAAGCAAAGTCATTGGAGATCATTATTTATGTCCTGGAGTTTTTAATGCCAAAAGGATTATCGGCAATTCAGAAACCACTCCGTTACCACAAGATCTTTTATATCATTATACGACAATTGAAACACTTGAAGCAATTCTTAAATCAAAAACTTTGCGAGGGTCTCACTATTCTCAATTAAATGACTGGAAAGAAGTTGAGATAGGAATACAGAAATTGAAAGAAGGCTTAGAAAAGCTTGAGATTGCCAATTCAGTTCGAAATGAAGTATCTGCCGTTATATCAGACATTTTACAAAAGAAGTTCAATTGTTTTATCACCTCATTTTCAACACAGGGGGATTTGCTATCTCAATGGCGAGCATACACCGATTCTCATAACGGTGGAGTTGCAATAGGTTTCAAGGGCAGTAAACTCCATCGTTTCGAATCAAATTCTTGTTCGCTTCTTCCCTGTTCATACACAACTCAGGATAACGATATAAATCTTGAGCAAATATTTAATCCCTCATGGGATTCCCATGAAGAAAATGATTCATCGCGCGATATTGTCTTGATTCAGAAATGTCTTCCTAAACTTATTCAGATTGCGACAACCATTAAGCATTATGGATACTATGAAGAGCAAGAATGGCGATTAATTTCAATAGAAAATGATAATGCAAAAATACATAGAGTTCAGGACTCTTGCCTTCAAAAACAATTTATTGAGTATAAAATCGAGCCTAGCATGATAGACCATGTCATTATTTCGCCCCATCATGACAATCAGCAAGTGTTAGTCGAAAAAGTAAAAAAACTGAAAAACAAAGGGCTTCTTCCAAATGAGTGCAATATCGTATGTAGTTCTATTCCATATAGGGATGTAACCGTTCATCCCTCACTTGGGCAGTTGATTTTCTGCTGGATGAAGCGTTTTTTTAGAAGAGTATGTAAAATTTTACATCTGCAAGAGTGATACACAAATTGTAGCAACTTGGAGTAAAATTGAGTCGTCTTAAGTTTAGACTATTTGATGTCATGCTGTCATTCGTAGGGAGAAACTTAAATGATTTCTGATGAACAAATCAAACAAGCACTTGTCAAGGCTGTAATATCGTTTTACCAAAAAGAATCTCGATTGGTTGACGATGGTGTATGCGAGCGGGCAATTGTGGGAAGAATTTTGCTTTATTTGGCACAAAAAATCAAACGATTGAGATATGGATATGAGGTCTTTACAGAATTTAACAGGATGTATGAGGGAGTTGATAACCACGCAATGGTAAAATTGTTGGATTCAGAAAACGGAAAGAAGATTAAAGTATATCCAGACATATTGGTTTTAAAGTGCAACAATGATATGACACCATGTGAGAATATCTTGGTTGTCGAAGCCAAAAAGTTTGATAATGCTTCATTTTCTGCCCTCAAGAGTGATAAGACTAAATTAAAAATCTTTACCGAGGTTTTTTCAGAGACTATCTCTTTCCAGAGATGTTTTGGCTATCAGATTGGTGCACATTTGTTCTTTGACATGAACAGATTCGTTATCTTATGGTATAAAAATGGCGAACCAACGGAGGAAGTGATTTTTACTAAAAATGGGAACCATTTTGACCATGAAACAAGGGATTTTGTGTATTCCAATTATTACTACGACAAGCGACAACACGAACTAAAATTGAATTAAAATACTCTCCTTTAATTAGTAACTTCCACAATGAATGTTTTCAAATGAGAACTTTTTTTGCATATTTGGATGTGCTGGGATTTAAGCATCTGTTTGATTCACACCAGTCGCCTGAACTTCATCAGTGCGTGAATGAACTCATTCATGTTTTTAATAGTGCTATTTGGAAATCTCTTGAATGTCCGAATGTAAAAAAAGATAAAATATATATTGAACATGAGAACATAAGTGATAATATAGAGCTTCGCCTGCTTTCTGACTCTATTCTTATTTGGTGCAAAAAGCCAAATGAACGTTCTTTTTGTATGATTGTTGAAGCAATTCAGCAACTTCTTTTTTGGGGGATAAAGAAAGGGAAGCCGTTGCGTGGGGTCTTAACATATGGTGATATTTTTCTTGTTAAAAGCCGAGAGAAACATGCCCCCATTAACAATGAAGCCATTTATGGCAAGGCCCTTATCAGAGCATATAGGCTTGAAGGAGAAATGCAATGGAGTGGTTGTATTGTCACTCCTCAAGCATGGACAAAACTTAAAAGAGTCTGGCAAGGAGTTAGGATACCTACTGACACACCAAATGGTCTGTTTAACTATGTTCCTAGATTGGTTTGGTATAGTGTTCCTTTCAAAAATAGTGTTCCTTCCCAAAATCATAACCAGGAACATAAACCAGTCAAACATCAGAAGTGTATTGCCATAGACTGGAATACTGAGTTATTTGATCAGCCACTACAAGCTGAAGATTTTAGCAGGTGCTTCCAATCAGAAGAAGGTGAAGTTCAACTTAAAGCAACGGAAACATCATATTTTTATAACGAAACAAAACGAATTCATTCTCTTCATAAAAACAGAATACAACGCTCCAGAATTCCCATTCCAAAAGCCAAGTATTCAATTCGGGATGTTGGTCATAAATCCAAATGATTACACTGTCATCCCCAAACCTCTGAAGACCGATGATTTCAGGTTATATCCCCCAAACAGAGGCACCTTATCGCAAAGCATCCTCTTAAATCAAAATCCGTCGAAATGGCACGGGAATTGCTATCTACTAATAGTGATTCATACAGAGAATTCAAACACTTCCATTTTGACTCTAATCTAAACTCCTTTAATATAGGAAACATTAAAAATGACATACTCTTTAACTGAAGTTTCATGCGAGGCAATTGACTTTAAGAAGCTCAATGACTATCTAACCAAGGAAGGAAAAGAATGTTTTGTGTGTGTTGACACCACGCAGGGCAGTAAGAATAATTATTCAGACTATCTACTCGTTGGTGATTTCCAACCACTCTCGCAAAAGGTTATCCCCGTTGAGAAACTTACAGCTCTCATTTGGCATGACCCATTCCATCTCTTTCTGAAGTTTGCCCCCGATGAACTTACCTCAAATCAACAAATAAATGTAGTTGTACAGTTTGGCGATGAATTGACCTCGGAATGGGGTAAATTTGCGTTTGAGGCAATGTTACCAAGGGATACTGCCCAAAGAATTCTTCTGGAGGGTGGGGATATTTTTGTCAAAATGATTCATGAAATATTGCCAATACCATCCAAAATGACTTACCTACAGTACGAAGAACTTGCCAAGCTTACAACGCACATTCAAGTTAAAAAGTATCTAACAAGCAAACGCAATCAAAAAGGTGCCATATACATTGACAGTATCCTGTTCCACTATAGTGATAATGAAACTTCAGGCCTGTCATCCAAACCAATTCCAGATCGTTATGAGTTAAAATTAGCAAAAAATCTGACGGTTGATCCATCACTACGTTGGAATTCTGTTCATAAGGCATCATTATGGAAACAACTCTCATTCCAACAAATTGCGAAACAAATGCCAAAGTGTGATATCAATTCTGTGGATTTTTTCTTAACTTATGATGTTCAGGAACTTGCTTTAGCACTAAAGGAAGGAAGAGATAAACTTCAATATTTTTTGTCAGAAGGGCGAAAAGTTTCTGTTGACGATTCGTTTATTATTGGATGGTGCTGGGATTATAGTCAAAGCTCCAAGCAATATGTTAGCCAATCCAAGCAATACTATAAGGCTATCCGGAAATCTTTCACCCAAAACAAAATGATGTGCGTTTGTGATTTTCTTGAATCCGAGGTTGGGAAAGTTTTCTTAAAGGCGTATAACAGGATATATAAAAGTCTATTCAGTTCTAAGGCCTCAAGTGGACAATTGCCCATTAAGTTTGAAAATATTAATAAATATTTCGAAAATGAAAGAAGAATTCTTCAATTAGTAAGATGTCTATATTACTTTATACATGCATTGGAAAATATCTCTGAGAATGATTTAAAAAAGTATAATCTTGACTGTTTCACGGAATTATGGAAAAATCTTAACCTTTTCGTAAATAATGCAGAGACTCCTACTCAAATGGCTTTAGATAAGTTATGGGGAGCTATCTTTGAGGTAGAAAACGAAAGGGTTTGTGACAATAACGGGTTGACAGAAAAAGGAAAAGAAGCACTTCGGAAATATAAGTCATTTTATTCTAAGTTATATGCCTTATTACAATATATCATTAGAAGGTATAGATTTTTAACACCTGTTTTTCACATTTTGACCCAGTTAGATTTATATATTCAAGACATTGTGAGTAAAGAAATTGGGCTACAAGAAGATATTCTCCCCCATATAATTGATATGTCCTCAAGTGATATTGATTACCTGATGGGATTGTTTAAGAATACTGTACTTCCTGAAAGCCACAAGAATCTTGTTCTCTCCAATTTATATAGTAGGAAAAGTGCTGAAGAGGAAGCTCGCAGAAAGGAGGCCGAAGAAAATGTTAGATATATCTGCCATAATCTGAAGGGAACTATTCCCATGACCGTGAATCAAGTCGATAGGGTATTGAGAGACCCCAATCTGACACTCGAGTCTAAAATTGCTGCGGGAACGGTTAGAAATGATCTTATTATGTTGGAAGAGCAAATGTCGCGTCAAGCAATCACCTATCGCCCGGTGCCACAGGACTTATTGGATGATGTCAATGACGACTATAATCACAACAATCTGAAATTCATCTTGATGGATGCATTGAAACGGGTTTTATCAAATGTCTGCAACGAGCGTTGGGAAGCCAATGCCTTTCACAACTATTTCAAGGGAGATTCGCAAAAAGCAGAAAAGGTCAGCCAGGAAATCAGTGATCTTGGCAATCGCTGGAAAGCACTTGTCGCCCTTATCAATCAGTACTTTTTCACTTTCGATTGCCAAATCGATTCTTCTTGTGAACAATTATTGATTGGGAATCGTCACAATTCGGTGAACAACCTACGGACTTTTGCCGAGGAAATACTCCTGAATGCCATCAAATATGTTTCTTTTGTGGATAGAGACAAACGCATAGTGCAATTTACCGCCAAAGTGGAAAACGACATTATATTAATCAAGTTGATGAATTCCTGTGAAACATCGGATGAAATTCGCCAGCATGGCGGTTCCAGCAGTTTAAAACGCTTATTGCAAGGATTTGGGGCAGAAAGCATTAACCTTCCCTCTTCCACTGACGGGAATTACATTCTTGCCTATAAAATTCCTCTTTCACAGCAGATTGGAGAACAACAATGAAAATTCTGTGGATTGAAGACGAAACCTTTAAGAAATGCTTTTTTTTCAATGAAGCACTTAATATCCAATGCTATGACGACAAAGACCTGTCCCTGTTGAAAGATCATGGTTTCGATATCTATCACTCGTTAAAAGAGATTGTTGATGAATTTGATTTTGCAAATTTAAACGAGAGTATTTTAAACTTTTTTGACAAATATGATTTGATTTTTTGTGATGTGAATCTAGTTCAAGGTGAGCGTAAGAATCCCCTACCTCCTGAAACAAAGAAGCAACTGTCTAAAGGCGGCTATACTATTAAGTATGATAGTCCAGAAGAGAATAAGAATAATGAAGGAGTGGATGTGTGGTCTCTTGGTAATAATGCCCATGATGATGAGAGCTCATCACGGCGGAACAGAAAGCACTATCATGATAAGTTTTTCTTTTTGTCTGCCTATCCTGAAACTATTTCCGTAATTAAAGATGTGGCTAAACGTGTGTATCATGGGGAAAACGGGATGGACGTATGGATTCGTAAGCATTTTATTCCTAGTAAAAGCAAAATATTGAATTTCTCACCTGAGTTTTCAACAGATGTCAGTAAATATAAAATTGATGGTATTGCCTGGAAACAAATTGGCTCTACCAAAGAAAACCCTGATTTTGCCACAGAAAAAAATGAAGATGGGGATGGAAACTCTATTCAATATTTGGCAGCAACAAGTCCGGATGGGAAATACAGGATAACTTGTCCCCAAATACAGGGATGGGAGTTAGTGGAAGGAGAGCATTTTAGGCTCAAACGCGAAGAAGATCCCGAGGCTATTGAAACAATGAAAAAAATTAAAACAATATTTGAGCAGTGCGAAATTGTTAAGTTGGAACACAATTATAAATTGTTTCGATTAATTGAAACCTTTAAGGATGATGCATTTTTTAAAGACTATTTTACCACATATGAAAAGATAGTTGCCGGCGATTTTGATATTGATGACACGCAAATGAATCGTTTTCTAGATCCATTAAGGGGAATTTGTTCGAGTCTTCAAGAAGAAATGCTACTTGATTTGATTATTCCTAATCAAACCGATGTTGCTACTTTCAACACAAAATTGGATCAAATAGGCAATCAAATAACTGTTTCTAAAAAATCTCCTGGACAATTTGATTTTGAAGTTGTCAAGAAAAACGCAAAAATTAACTATAAAGAAAACCAACAAAAGACTAACAAAGAAACTTCAAATATCGCAATGATTTTTCTTCCGCCTTATGTTTATCGCTCAGTGGAATTTGCATATAGGATGCTCTGCATATATTTCCACCATGCAAATGACAATCCTCAAACGGCTCCAAATTGTGAAAAGCGATTCAAAATTGGATTAAAACATTCATATTTGTTCCTAGTTTTTACGGACTGCATAAGAATTGTTCTAGCTTTTTTGAAACGCTTGAAAACAAACAAACAATTGGCACAAGGGATCTGGGATCACTGGATACCGCCAAACTGTTATAATTCTGGCTACTCAAATAACACGACACAATCTTCAGCACCATCTGGGAATAGCAATGCATGTCCAAATGTTACGACAGCTGCGCCCTGTGCCACAGGCAATCAGGAGCAAATCCCGATGTCTCAAGATGCTTGCTCCACAAAATTTGTAGGGGCACAAACATCATCAGCAACAACAACGCCATGTGCATCAATGCTGGGGAAGAAGCGGAATCGAAAACATCGCCAAAAGCACAAGCCAGCTGCCCCCGAGGCTTCTACGTGAACGAGGATACTGATTAAGATTGTCGTCTCCTCTTTTTCGTTCGGGAACCGACTTCAGCCTTATAATTTCAAGCGATTAAGGCTTTTGCGCTTCAGATTGCGTGATTTTACGAGCCTCATCTTGATAGCTCGTGCCAAGCGTTTTCAGTTTGCTGTCCAACGCCTGGGGGTTCGCGAGGTGAAGCCAGTCTGCGGCCGCTCTTTTACTGTCTGTGCTTTCAATTGCCTTTTCTACCCATTTTTTCAATTCTTGCCTTAAATGATTGTTGATATCGATTCCAATGCCACCTTCGGGTTGTGGAGGCATATCATCACTCGTTGACTTTGCTGGTTGGGTGATGATTCCCAGGTCTTCAGGCAATATGGTGCCTCCTTCGGACAGCGTAGCTCCACTCAAAATGGCATAGGACAACTCACGAACATTGCCAGGCCAGTCGTATTTCTGAATAAATTTTATTGTTTTGGGTGAAAACTTCTTCTCTTTGTATCCGGGAGACACAGAAGAAAACCGTTTATTTACTGCATCCAATAATATCTTCGCCGTGGGAATGACATCTTCCATACGCTCACGCAACGGCGGAAGGTTAATGACAATAGACGACAGTCGGAACAGAAGGTCGCTCCTAAAACTCCCTGCCTCGCCTTTCTCCTTCTTTGACATTGCTCCTAAGTCACGATTTGTTGCAGCTATGATTCGAACATCTGAACGCTCTGGTATTTTACTGCCAACACGATAATATTCGCGAATGGTTGGTGTCTCGTCTGGCGGTTGCAGGACTCGTAGCAACTTTGCCTGCATCTCAGGTGGGCATTCGCCGACTTCATCCAAAAAAAGAGTGCCACCATCCGCTTTTTTTAGTAATCCCGGCTCATTAGTCTTTGCCCCCGTGAAAGCTCCTTTCACATGTCCAAAAAGGGTGTCTTCTAGAAGTGAAGCCGGTATGGCGGCGCAATTGATTTTTAAATAAGGACCGTTCTTCCTAGGACTCGCTTTTTGAATTGCATCCGCAAATTTTTCCTTGCCAGTTCCGGTCTCCCCAACAAGCAATACTGTAACATCGTACAACGCTGCTTTATGTGCAACGTTTATGGCCTTTTTGAGAAGAGGACTATTTCCTACAATCCCCTCGAAGCCATCATAGAAGTGGTGGATGTAACTACTTTGACTACTAAGGCGTTTGGGTATGTACTCGACAGTCAAATCAAGAGGAATGTCAAATGATTTCAATTCACTCGCGCAATTGCGGAGGAAATGAGCGCCCTCTTCAAAAAGAGTCTTGCCGAGAAGAATCCAGCAGACATTCATTGCGTATGTGCCGGAAACCAACAAAAAGTATTTTTCATCCCCAGGATGGGATGTTTTCTCTAACACTTTTTTGGTTTCCTGATAAACCACTGTATAATCATTTTTGTCAGGAATGACAACAGGCATCATTTGGACTTCAACCATATATTCGCTAAATGTCTTTTTATAAGCTTCTCTAAAATTGTTACCTGCAACAAGCGACTGCTCGTCTGTATAATCAACAAGTATCACCATTTTGTTGAATTTGTATTCCTTGAGCGCTGAACGTACCCAACCCTTTGTAACTTTTGATGAACCTGTTGGCGTATAAGCAAAGCTTTTGATATGCTTTTCGCAGAGTTCCTCGAAATCGGGACACTCCTTTTCCGCCTCTTTGAGTTCTCGGTAACCGGTCCAAGTGTATAAAATCTTCATTTTTCAATTCTCCTGCTTAAGCCATTAAAACGTCTTTGCAATACTATATGTCGTCTTTGAAGAATTGCCACTTAAAAACAATAATTTTTCTTGTTTTAACAACATATTTTATAGTTTCCTGCGTGAATCACATCTATGCAATGCCTCAATTTTACGTTTTTTTGATTTGGCACGGCATTTGCTAACATATTAAAAAACTGTCCAAGTCGTACAGCCGTGAGATGCGATCCTCGCTGGTTGCAACCATCAACAATAGGATAAATGGTCATGACAAACGCCAATATCAACACTGATTCCAAAGTCGTCAATCTCCACTACACCGACCGCTGCAATTATCTTTGCCGGTTCTGCCACTGCCGTTTCCAGAAAACCCCGCTTGGGATGGATGACTGGAAGAAAATCATCGACAACATCGCCTCCGGCATTCCCGTTCGGCGCTTCAATCTCGCCGGAGGAGAGCCACTGGCAGGAGAATATATCCAGAAGATGATTGACTACATCGAGGGAAAAGGCATAGAGTGTTCCATCATTACCAATGGCTCGTTGCTGACGCCTGACTTCATTCGCAGCAATCAAGGCAAGCTTCAGATGATTGGCATCAGCATTGATGGCCTGGACGATGAAGATAACCGGCGGATTGGCCGCATTGACCGTCATGGAAATACGCTTTCCAACGAACGTTTGCTGGAATTGGCAAGAGCCATTCATGCAGCGGGAATGAGGCTGAAGATCAACACCGTCGTGAATGCGGTCAATTGCCAGAAGGATTTCTCGCCACTCATTCAGGGCCTTATGCCTGACCGCTGGAAGCTACTTCGGATGCTCCACTACGAAAACGCCAATGACAACGGGCGGAACCTGATGGTGACCGACGAGGAATTTCAGACTTTTGCCAAACGACACCAGCATCTCCATCCCGTGGTGGAGGACACTGCCGACATGGTTAACTCATACATTGTGGTCAATCCCCAGGGCCGCATTCTGACCAACTCCGCAGTTCGCTTCCAGGCCACCGAGTCACTGGTCAATCATCCCTTCCGAGATGAGTTCATCAAGGTCTCGTTCGACGAAAATGCCTACCAGAAACGCTACAAGTCTGCCAGCTAGCCATCCAACAAGGAGATTGATCAAGCAATATGAATGAATCTACATCCAATATCCAGAACTGCGCCGACAAGCAGACTTGCACCATGAAGCAAAATTCAAGGATAAACAATAATTATTATTGTAAAACAGTAATAAATATTATGTTTTTTGTCCAAAAGCCAAATTTCAGGAAAACCAGTCGGATGAGTAAACTTCCTTGACAATGAGCGAGTTAAGACAGTAAATGCAATTTTGGCACGGCGTTTGCTCATAAAACAGAAAGACCTGTAAGATTTCGGCTTTCACAGGTAGTTTGCCTTGGAAGCCACAAGGAGAACGAGGAGCCTCGTAAGAGGTAATTCCTCGATGTAACAAGAACCCAAAACAAAGGAAACCACAATGAAAGAACACAAATTTCATTACTATGACAATGGCCCCGAGGACTGGAGCGACTGGTGCGACCACGACGAACTCTCCTGCGAAGATGGCGATGACGACCACTGGAACGGAGACCTCGGCTAACAAGAACTGAAAACCCACCAACCCGGCTGTCCGCCGCAAGGCGGCAGCCACAAAACCACAACCCATAACAAGAGGAAAACCACAATGAAAGAGCACAAATTCTTCTACTATGACAATGGCCCCGAGGACTGGAGCGACTTGTGCGACCACGACGAACTCTCCTGCGAAGATGGCGATGACGACCACTGGAACGGAGACCTCGGCTAACAAGAACTGAAACCCACCAACCCGGCTGTCCGCCGCAAGGCGGCAGCCACTACCCAACCCCTAAAATCCAAGGACACAAAGATGAATATGATTAGATTCATTAAGCAGGCACAGTCTCTTGACCCAAACGGGCTTCGATTCCTGCTTGAGGCATTGCTTACAAAAAAGCGCCAAGCGAAATTTGGCACATCAGAATACGCGAATTTGCAAGCTCAGTTCGATATAGTTTTTAAGCTTCTCTTGGGGAAATAGCTAGGTAAATACTAAAACAGTGCTTCGGCTAACCGCAACTACTACCACCTCAACCTTGTAATCTAGGCTGTCCGCCGTTCGCGGCGGCAGCCACTTACGACAACCCCATAACCACAAGGAGACACGACTGATGAAGTACATAGTCAATCATCCCAAAGGCTACCGCCACGCCATTATGGCCTGCATCCAGAACCAGATGCCTTTCATCCTCAATTCCGCGAAGGAGGTCGTTTTGACCGAGCCGACAAAAACCGGCATCGACGCCCTCATCAAAGCCGGCACCACGGTTGCCAAGCCAGACCAAGGTGAAATCTGCGTGCTGGACAGCCAGCGGGAGGGTGGCGAGACGGCACAGGATGCTTCCAGCACTGAAACACAGCCTGACGAGCCGCCGCCCCATGGCATCCTTGACCACATCTCGAAGTGGTTCAAGAAATAACCGTCTGTGAATGCCTTGTGTGACCCAGAAAAGGAGGATGTAGCTTACCCTATTCCACTTGACACCACAATCGGCTACCTCTGTCGGGGCAGCCACCCACCTCAACAAGAAGGAACATCAATGGATAACTCCCCAAAAGAAACGACGAAGAAGCCCAGCAAGAAGGCCTGGTTTGTGCTCGCTCTTATCATCCTTTGCCTCATCCTCGCCGAGGTCTTCAGGCCCACGTTCTCCATGAAGTTGTTCCCGCATGTCGGAGTTCAGGAATCTTCTCTCAGTGAAGAGGAAATCAACGAGTTGCTTCGCGAACACGCCACGGAGTACCAAAGCCGTAACCACCAGCTGCTGAAAGATTTCGAGGCGAAACTGAAGACTCTTGGCCAGGAACATTACCAGCAGGCTCGTCGAAACATCGCGCCGTTTACCCGTGAAGTCACGTCCTTTTCCTTCTGCGGTAAGATGTGCGCCTATCTGGCGTGGGACAAGATAAACGGCACGACCTATATGGCCGATAGCCTCGGTCCGCTGTTGAGCACCTACCTCTACGTCCCTTGCGGTGAGGCCCAGGCCGAAATCCTCAATGCTCTTTGCGACTTCATTGTGCAGATTCAGGAGAACGACACGCAGTTCCGGGCCGGCCTGATGGAGCTGTCGAAGGAGAACAACTTCGTCCTCAAGGACTTCGCCTCGCAGGACGCCTTCCGCAGCTCCATCGAGAAGTTGTCCGGCGAAATCCTCTCCTTTGCCTTGGATAAAACCATGGTGGCGGTTGGAGCCGGCCTGGAAGTCATCTTCATCCGCTCGACCATTGCCGCCATCAGCAAACTCGCCACTGGTGTGGTATCACGACTGAGCGCGACGGCCGCATCAAGCACTCTGATCGTCGCCGACGGCCCCCTCCCCATTGGTGACATCATCTTCGGTGGCATCGCCATCGGCAGCCTCGCCTGGACCAGTTACGACATCTACAAGATCAGCAAGAAGCTTCCGCAGGAGCTGACCAACACCACGAGGGAACTCATCGACCGTTGCGAGCGGGAAACCCGGCAGGAGGCATTGACGCGAGCCCGTGCCATCGTGCGACTTTGTGACCAGGGCTGCAAGGAATTCACCAAGACCATCAACTAACTACAATAAAACAAGGAGTTTACAATGATTCATAAAACTGTCATTCTCTTTACTTTGCTCTTCACCGTGTCCATGGTGTTCGCCGGACCAGCAAGTGCCGTCACAAGGAGAGTCGTGTCCGAGACCATCGAGCAGGCCGCGAAGAAAAGCGGCAAAGCCCTCACCCCGGCCGTCCGCAAGGCCTCCGAAAAGGCGCTGACGCAGGCCTGCAAGCAATATGGCGACGACGTCCTGAAAGTGGTGGCCCGCGGCGGTCTGGAGACGCTTGAGCAGGGAAGCAAGCACGGAACGGACTTCTGGAGGATATGCTCGCGCACTCCGCAGGTGGCCCGCAGCTTTGCCCTGCACGCGGACGACCTCCTGCCGCTTGCGCGTCGCATCGGACCGGAATTCGTGAAACTGGAGGGGCGGGTGCCCGGACTGGGGAAGAAGGCCGTGGAGTGCTTTGGCGACGATGCGGTCAAGGTCCTGGTCAAGCTCTCGCCGGATGATGCCGCCAAGATGATCGCATACGCAGGCAAGGCGGATTCCCCAAAGACGGCAAAACTCCTGCTGAAACATTACAAGAAGACCAGCGGGACCATCCTCAAGCATCTGGACGGGAAGCGGATTATGGCCGTTGGCCTTTCGGCGGCCATGGTCACTGCAGCCTACAAGGTCAGCGACGGCGTGGAGGATGGCCTCAAGGATGTGGCGCACAACTCCCCTGAGACCTTCACGCGCTCTATCGAGCGACCGCTGACCGTTGGTTTTGCCGTTGGCTCATTGGGACTGCTGGGGCTGGTTTGGTGGCTGCTCGCACAGGCCCGCGGCTTCCTGAGCAACCTGTTTCCCAAAAAGCGGCGCGAGAATACAACAACGCCGGACGATGCCCGGAAAACCATATCGTCAGAAGGAAACGGTTCGCGTCAGGCGGAGTAATATCACCATCAACAGGTATCACTCAAGGAGGAAATAGGTCACGATGATAACAGTGTTCACTGATGGCAGTTGTGTGTGTGGCAATCCTGGTAATGCGGCATGTGCATACATCGCCATACGCGATGACATGCTGCTCGACGCAAGCGGGATTCCAATGGGGAAATCGACCAACAACCGTAGCGAGTTGAATGGGATCATACATGGGCTCTTGGCGGCAGCCAAGCTGGCCTGCCCGTGTGAGGACGTGCTGCTGGTAACGGATAGTATGTATGGGGTGGACGGTTTCTGGAAGGCCAGAAATAACGCCATGAGGCGAGTGGCCAACCACGACCTTTGGAATGAAATTGCCGATGCAGTGGAGGCACTCGTCACGGCCGGTCATGCACTGCAAATCGAGTGGGTACGCGGACACAACGGCAATCTGGGCAATACACGCTGCGATAGACTCGCCAGGAACACTGCACGCACACAGATGCAACACACATCAGCCATGGTCTTAAAAAAAGATTGCCTTGTTTCCTCCGGCTCCTTGGTTTAGTGTTTGCAAATCCCTTGCCCTTTTGCCATATTCATTGACAGATGTTTGCAAGCGATTTTGCACCGATCAGCCAAGGCCTCGGGTTGGTTGCCGAATTCCTTCAAAATCTGGAAGTCCATTCCCGCTACAACTCCAGGCGGTGTTGCTGAATGACTACCCCCGGCGGCACGGCGGAACTCGAGGTGCTTCGTGACAAAACGCGACAGGTTTTGACAATTCGCTTCGGGATAGTGAAGAATCACTTTGACTCCATAAAGTAACTCATCAGCCATTCCACTGGATTGGCCCTTGATAAAAAAACGCACAGAAGCTTCACGGGATGAGGCCTATATTTACTCGTGGATATACATACCTGAAGACACCTTGACATCCTGAAAATGCCCTTTTCGTGGCCGTAAGGGGCATTCCCCTCTTTGAAAAGGCCTTTTTTACGCTCGGTGCAAACAAGTACCGCCCCGCAGCAATTCCAGTCAATGCCACAGAACGATGACCGTTCCGACGGCATGGCAAAGTTGGCACTCATCCGTGACAAAAATAACAAATTCTGACAAATTAGTTTGCCATGTTCTTTCCACTTCGTACACCAGATTCGCTCTTTTTCTGTCAAGAAGTCCACCTTTTTTCATTTCCAACCAGTTGGGGAAATCCACGGTGACCTCCTCCATCGCCATTTTTTCCACCCAAATGTTTTCGCACTTGGCATTTGCTTGGAAATAAACAACGGAATCGGTTTGACGTGTTAGATTGGTCTCATGGCGGGTAGTTGAGATACGACGGAAAATGAAAAGAACGGAGAATCACCTATGACGACAATACCAAATCCACTCTATGGTGCCATCGGGGGCGACCTGGTCGGCTCCATCTACGAGTTCTGCAACATCAAGACCAAGGAGTTCGAACTGGTCAAGGAGGAATGTTGTCTGACTGACGACTCGGCGCTCACGATGGCCACGGCGGACGCAATCCTTGGCGGACAAGCAGAGTATGCCAGATACTACCACGCTTGGGGAAACCGTCACCCCCACATGGGCTACGGCGGAAAGTTCCGCTGGTGGCTGGAACTGCCATTTGAGGAGACTTTCCCCTACGGCAGCTGGGGCAACGGCGCGGCGATGCGCGTGAGCCCGGTGGGCTTCGCCTTCGACACGGAGGATGAGGTGCTGGACGCGGCCGAGGCTTCCGCATCCGCGACACACAACCATCCGGAGGGAGTGCGGGGTGCGCAGGCCACCGCGATGGCGGTCCTCCTGGCCCGCCGTGGCGAAACAATGAAGGCCATCCAGACCGAAATCGAGCGACGCTTCGACTACGACCTTTCCACGCCTCTGGATGTCATCCGTCCGGAATACGAATTCGACGTCTCGTGCCAGGGGACGGTCCCGGTCGCCATCCGCGCGTTCCTGCAGTCGTGGTGCTATGAGGACGCCATCCGCAACGCCGTCAGCCTGGGCGGCGACAGCGACACCATCGCGGCCATCACCGGCGGGATTGCCCTCGCGTACTACAAGGAGATGCCGCGGCGGCTAGTGGAAGCCATCGAAGTACGCCTCACGCCGGACATGCGCGAGGTTTGCGAGGCCTTCGGCCAACGCTTCCCGCTGACTGTATGAATAACTAATTAATCAACAACAAGTTATTAAAATTCAATGTGCTCCATCGACTTTTCGACAACTTGGGCAACCTGCATGTCTCCAAGGCCAGCTTAACGGCCTCGAAGTACAAAATCCGTGGCGAATTGCGCAAGATGGGATTTCTGTCTGCCGGTTCGCCACTGGATAAGGTCCAATGCATTCTCGAGTTCCGCTGGTCTGGCCTGGCTGGATACATGGGGTGGTATTTCTCGTCGGATCAGAACATTCACATCCCAACCTTCTGCATTGCCGCCATGTTACCGAATGGTGAAAAGCGCATCCTTGCGGACGTGCTTCGCCATGAATATGGCCACGCCCTGGAGGGAAAATACTGGAAATTCTTCCACTGCAAAGAATTCCGTGATGTCTTCGGGAAGCCCTACGGCACCAGCAAGTCCCTCGACACCAATGCGAACCATTACGTCTCCACCTACGCCATGACCTGTTCCCAGGAGGATTTTGCCGAGACGTTCATGTATTACATTAAGTACAAAGGGAAAGTGCCATTGAAATGGTCGGACAACCGCGCGATTCGAATAAAGTGGTTGTTCATCAACGACCTATGCGTAAAGATCACCTTGCAAAATGGAGGATCATGATGAATCTAGAAGAAGCCAGAAAAACCATTCGGAACGCAAAGCACATTGCGGTGCTTTCGGGCGCAGGCATGTCCACGGAAAGTGGCCTGCCGGATTTTCGCTCGCAGAAGGGCATCTACAACACCCTGACCACGGCGTTGACCTTCCGCATCGAACTGTTCCGCATCTACCCGCAGCGCTTCTATCGCGTAATCGGACCATTCTACCAGCAGTGCGTCAGCGCCGAGCCGAATGCAGGGCATCGTGCACTGGCGGAACTGGAACGGCGCGGGAAGACGGTCGAAATCGCCACGCAGAATGTGGACTGCCTGCATCAGAAGGCGGGCTCCAGCCATGTGTATGAAGTCCACGGCACCATCGACACGGTGAGTTGCCGGAAATGCCATGGACACTTCAAGGCTTCGCAATTTGCGACGGTTTTCGCGCAGGGCAAGGTCCCGCATTGTCCCACTTGTGGCAAGGTGCTGAAGCCAGATCTAGTCTTCTTCGGCGAGGCACTCCCCGACGAGCCGATGCGGCTGGCGCAACTAGCGTTCCTGAACGCCGACCTGGCGATGGTCCTTGGCACCTCTCTGAAGGTTGGGCCCGCCAACCAACTGCCGTGTTGCCGCGTGGACGGCACGCCGCTTTTCATCATCAACCAAGACCCCACCTGCCTCGATGATGTGGCAGACTTCGTCTCCCACGAGAAAATTGGCGAGATTCTCCCGAGGCTGATCGAGGCTTGATGGACCAGACCTGAAATCTTGAGATAATTGACAACCATGAAACACCTTGTATTTGCAATTTCTTTATTGACTTTATGCCTTATTTCCATCGTGGCCTCCGCCCTGCCCCTGAGCCTGATGACACAGAAGGAGCAGCAGGCCCTGCCGGATGCCATTCTGGAGGAGAATGGACGCCATCGCGTCAAGCCCGGGGAGACGACCTATAGCCTGGCCAAACAAGTTTGGAAAATAATCAACGACACTGTCTTCGTAGATGGGAAAACACAATGGCGTTTTGTAAAACGAGTTCGAATGGCTCTGGATGATTTTCATTCGTTTAACCTAGACGCGTATCCGGGATGCTGTAGCGCGGACAATCTCCCGGCTGGCGCGATAGTCAAGATGGGGAATCCCATTGAAATATCAACGGAGAAAACAGCGGAGACATTTGCAGGCAGATACTCGATCCATGAATACGAGTTTTTGGGACAAAGCTGCGACAATATCGAGTGCAGATGGTCTATCATGTGGCCAGAGGACAGATGCGGATTGTTTCCCAATGGATGCAAGAAACTCCAATCCCTCATCATTCAAAAATGCTTCGGGTACGAGGATGCATTCAATGATAGATACGAAGCACCAGATACGGATGAAATAGAGGTGGCTGAAGCGGAGTTCAAGAAACTTGCGCATCAATTTTATCGTGCAGAGCTCGAAGAATACCGTGGACCATGGGATTTCTCTGCCAAAGGCGAGTTGAGCTGGCCATTTGGGATGGAATGGGAAAATGAGACGTGGTATCGACGGCCAGTCATCGTTTTCAAAAACCTCGGTTGTTGGAATCATGGGGGAAATGGCTGCCATGATACCATTAATGCATTCGTCGTTAGCATACCTGACGGGAAAATATTGAATGAACATGATTATTTCAAGGAGGATGCGTTGGGGGATCTTTACAAATTTGTTGGAGATCGCTTTGAACAAAAGTATGGTACAAAAAGACGTTTCGGAGGGTACCATAGCGAGTACTTCAGCGATTCTTTTTGCGGTTGTTTTATTTCAGTGTCTGAGGAGGGAATGACTTGGTGGATCGCTCCTTACATTGTTTATGCGAATATATTGTCGGTGACCATCCCTTGGAACGAGCTTGAGCCCTTCGCGAGATAGTTTGGCGATAGGACGTCAGACGTCGGGCGGCAGACGTCGGCGGGACGGCAGACGTTCAGCCAGTCAGGTCTCTGGACTCAAGTCTCTGGACCAGTCAGACACGGGGGCCGCTACGGCCGCCCAAGGGGGACGTCGGGCGGCAGACATCAGACGACGGCGAGTTAACTATATAATTCCAGAAGATTTGCTATACAGAGCAAAAATATTTGAAAAGTTTTGCTATACAGAGCAAAAATATTTAAAAAGATTTGCTTTATAGAGCAAAAGTATTATAATATTGTAGTTGACCGTTTTCTTCATTTCACTCTCCATCAGCCCCATGCCGAAAGATTTCCAGCAGATTTTATCCGACCAGAAGGAAGAACGCGACAACCTCCCCTTGCACTCCTACTGTCATCGGCGAAAACAGCAGTTGCTGGACCTATCCAGTCCGCTTGCGCAGGTGGTGACGGGGATGCGGCGTTCGGGAAAAACCACCCTGTGCCACCAGGCATTCCATGCCGCCGGAATACCCTACGCATACATCAACTTCGACGACGAGATCCTGGCCGCTTTGCCTGCCGAGCAACTCAACGATCTTTTGCTAGCCGCATATCTCGTCTATGGCGATTTCACCCACATCTTCCTGGACGAGATACAAAACATCGATGGCTGGGAACTGTTTGTCAACCGTCTGCTTCGACGCGGACTGCATGTTGTGCTGACTGGATCAAACTCTCGTTTGCTCTCGCAGGAACTAGGCACCCATCTGACTGGCCGCTATCAGGAAATCGAACTGCTCCCGATGTCCTTCGCAGAATATCTTGACTTCGCCAAGATAGACGCTGCCAATCCGTCCAGCCGTGCCCAGGCAAGCCGTCTGGAGGCCTACCAGACCTACTCGCTTCAAGGAGGCTTGCCAGAAAATTATCAGGTTTCTGACCATCGCAACTATCTCAAGACACTCTACAACGCAATTCTCTTCAAGGATGTCGCGAAACGCTACAATGTACGGTATCCGAAAGTGCTGGCTCAATTGGCAAGTGTCCTGCTGGACAATTTCTGCCGCGAGGTCAACTATCTGGAATTATCCAAAGCACTTTCCGTCAAAGGAATGCACACCTTGCAGAACTATGCCAGCTATCTGGAACGCGCCTTTCTCATCCGCATGGTGCCGAAATTCTCGTTCAAGCCGTCGAGACGGCAGCAGGCCGAAAAGGCGTATGCGGTTGACCTCGGAATCGTCTCAAATTTCACTGGCCTGACCGAAAATGGCGACAACCTAGGCTGGCGGCTGGAAAATCTTGTCTTTCTCAAACTCTACGACAACCGAGAAGCCGGAGACTATGAGATATATTATTGGAAAAATGGTTGCGAGGTCGATTTTGTCTTGGTCCGCAAGCAACGTGTCATTCAGCTCATCCAAGTCTCGTATGACCTCTCCGCGCCTAAGACACGCCAACGCGAGATCAACGCGCTCCTCAAGGCTGCAAACCAGCTTAACTGCAATAACTTGCTGCTGATCAACTACAAGGAAAATTCCACCCTCGCCAACGACGGACACACCATCCATATCCTGCCCGTAGTGGATTTCCTTGTGGATGGCAATCAAATTCCTTGATAGGTGCATAACAGTATAAGAATTGCAAACCAAGCAATGATTTCCACATATATGAAACACTGGATTCTCAGTTTGTTCTGCCTGTTTTTCACTGTATGCCAGGCGATGGACGCCGTGCGTCTAAAGGTAGTCAACGGCGTGCCACGCATGGAGGCGGACGGCGTGCCAGTACGTCCACGCATCTTCTGGGGCACCCACGGCTACGGAAAACTGCGCTTCCAGCCGGGCGAGCAGACGATTGTCTTTTACCGCACCGCCTACCAGACGCGCGAATGCGACGTGACCTTCCATCTGCGCTTCTTTACCATCCCCCAGACAATTCTGCTGGAGGACTTCGAAGTCGTGGACGAGACTACCGGCGAGGTGCTGATTCCCCCGATGACCTTCGCCAACAGCACGGATGAGAAGCCCCTGCCTGATGGCTGGAGCGCCTTCCCGCTTAACGAGACCAACACCGTCGCCACGCTCGCACTCCTGCGACGGCCACCCGAAGACGGCGGCGACGCATTGCGCATCGTGCTGGACAACCCCACCACCAGGACGCCCTGGCCGGACTTCCACCTCTACACCCGTCCCCGCAAGATGCAGTTGTTCGCGGGACATCGCTACCGCGTGACGCTTCGGGTGAACGCATCGGTCGAGTCAGGCGTCTGCCAGGAGACCTACCGTCCCGACAACCGTGCCTACGAAATGCTGATGTACGACCTCTTCGAGGAAGACCACCCCAGCGTGCTTCAGCGGCAGGTGACGCTTGCGCACGAGGCCGGAATTGACCTGATTTCCGTGCTATGCGAGATGCCCTGGGCGCGGCCAGGCGAGGCGACCGACTGGGACCGCATCGACCACGAAATCGAGGAGGTACTCGCCGCCAACCCCGACGCGCTGGTAGTCCCACGGCTGCGTCTCGACCCGCCGACCTGGTGGCTCAACGAGCATCCCGACGACCGGATGGAGTTCCGCGAACCCACCTACCGCCACCAGCCTTTCGTAAGCGTCTCCTCGCATCCCTGGCGGGAACTGGCACGTAACCAACTGCGGGCGACCATCCTGCATCTGGAAGAACGCTTTCCCGGCCGCATCGCAGGCTATCACCCTGGCGGGCAGACCTCCTACGAGTGGTTCTACCACGACAGCCACGGACAGAACTTCTTCGGCTACTCGCCCTGCGAGGTCGCAGCCTTCCGCGATTGGCTCGCGAAGCGCTACGGTTCGGACGCCGCGCTGCAGGAGGCCTGGGGCAACCCGGCGGTCACTCTGGACACCGCCGAACCGCCCACGCCCGACGAGCGCCGTCAGCCCCCTTCCCTCGCGATGGTGATGCTCCCCCGACTGGCGCAGCAGGTCATCGACCACAACCTCTTCCTGCAGGACGAGATGGCGGACACCATTCTCGACTTCGCCCACGTCATCCGCGAGGCCACCCACGGCGACCGCCTGGTCTTCTTCTTCTACGGCTATGTCTATGAGTTCGCCTCCAAGGGCTGGAGCGCGGCGACGGGCCATTACGCCCTCCGGCGGATTCTGGACTCGCCGGACGTGGATGTGCTCTGCTCGCCCTTCACCTACTCCGACCGCGCCATCGCCGAGGCGGGCCTGGCCATGACCGCCGTGGAGTCCGTCCTGAACGCCGGAAAACTCTGGCTCTTCGAGGACGACACGCGTACCCACGTCGCCCGACTGCGCCACTACAGCGACTGGACCTCCTGCGCACCCGACGAATGGAGTTCCGCGCAGATTCTCCTGCGCAACAACGCCCACGAACTCATCCGCAACGCCGCCAGTTGGTGGATGGACCTGAGCGGCTTCGGGTGGTTTGACGAAAAGCCGCTCTGGCAGAACGCGATGGAACCCATGCGGCAACCCGACCAGGAAAAACTCCTCCAGCCCGTGCCCTACGCCCCGCAACTCGCCAGCGTCCTGGACGAGCGGTCGCTGCTCTACGCCGCCAATGACGCCAAGGTCTCCTGGAATTGCCTCTACGACCTGCGCTCCACCCTCGCCCGCACGGGAGCCTCCTTCGGACAATATCTCCTGGACGACCTGCTGGACGGCAAGGTGGCGTCCCCAGTCGTGCTGCTGTCCAACGCCTGGGTGCTGGACGATGCGCAACGCAACCGCCTCAAGACGGCTTTGGCGGGCAAATTCGCCATCTGGCACACGGCAGCGGGTATCGTGGACCCAGAGCGGGGTGCCTCGCTGAACGAGGCGGAAGCCCTCACGGGATTCCGCATGGAACTCCTGGGCGAAGGCGACGACGCTCCCGGCAAGGTGGAAATCACTCCCGCAGGCAAAGCATACGGTCTTTCCTCCTGGAAGGTCACTGCGCCAGAGAAGATGCTCTTCCGCGTCATTCCCGCCGAAGGCGACGAAATCCTTGCCACCTGGCCGGACGGCTCCGCCGCCGTCGTCCTGCGGGACCACGCGCTCTTCTGCGCCACGCCCGAACTGCCGCGCGAACTCCTGCGGCTGGCCTGCCGAAAAGGCGGCGCGCATCTGTGGACAGACGAGATGTGCATCCTCTACACCGACGGGCGTTACCTGGCCGTCCACGCCACGCAGGATGGTGTCGTCACCTTGCATTTTCCACAACCCCGCCGAATCCGCGACCTCGTCACCGACGAAGTCATGCTGACTGCGCCGGTCACCTTCTTCCGTACCCGCGAACTGCGCCGTGGCGAGACCCTCTTCTGCGAATTGCTCCCGTAGCACTAAAAAAAGGGAATTAAACAGTTAACTTGCCATCGTGGTTTCCGACAGCAGAAGGTTGTCGGGTGGTGTTTTTCCCGCGAAACACGCGAAACACGCGAAAAAGGCCTGCATCACGCCTGCCACCTGCTAACGCCGCGTCCGCACGAGCGGTCTGTTGTCCATGCCAGGGAAGAAGCCGGACGCGAAGCGGACGGCGGAGTGCCCCGGGCGAGACGGCCGAAAGGCTTTGCCTTGCGAGCCGTCGATGGCCGGGCACCCGCCCGTGCGAGGCACAGTGGCTTCACCCGGCATGGACTTCGCGTGTTTCGTGTGTTTCGCGGGAAAAGGCTTCACGGCAAGTCAACAGTATAAATTCCAAACTTTACCCTTTAAGCTTTAAACTTTCAACTTTAAAGATGAAGCGTTATCTCGCACTGCTCGCCATGTCCGCCATTGTCCTATCCGCCACGCCGATTCTCACCTACGAAGGCGAGACCTTGAAGACCGCCGTCAATTTGATGAAAGGCCCGGCGGAGGAGGACGCCGAGGCGCTCGTCGTGGACTCCCCTGCCCCCTTCGAGACCGGCTTCTACCAGAGCGGACTTGACTGGAATGCCCAGCAACTCGCCCAGATGGAATTCACCATCGCCAGCGACGCACCTGGCTATTTCCAGTTCCTCGTGCAGTTCCGAGACGCGCAGGACCAGCCGCGGAACACCTCCTACCGCTCCATCTCCATGATTCCGGACGGCGAGTATCGCACCTACATCGTGCCCATCCACGAAATCCGCCAAGACTCCGATGCCACCCTCGCCTCCTGGACGCTCCGCTGGATTGGCACCAATGGCCGCATCGGCCTGAAGCGTCTGGAGACACAGCCCGAGGTCAATCTCATCCCTGGCGCAACCCATCTCGTACCCAGCCAGGAGCAACGCCTCATCACCCTGCGGCCACGCGCCAAATACCGCCTGACCTGGCACGATGGCGTCTGCCCGGAAGCCACCCTGCGCTTCTATGGACAGGAATTGACAGAAATTGACAATTCTGCAGTCATCCTGCCCGCTGGCGAGACCTCCCTGGAGTTCACCACGCCAGAGATGCTCATCGAGGCTGGTATCACACTCGCAGGAAATGCCACAGGCTATCCCGTCCTTGAACTTCTGGAGTACCACTTCCCCTTCTCCGCCTACGGCCAATGGCGCTGCCAGTGGATCTGGAGCCAGATGGAACTTGGTCCGGATGACGCATACGTGTGGTTCCTCAAGGAAATCGACATCGCCGAAGACGACCCTGTGAAATATGCTGCCATCGCGTTTTTGGCGGACGACGAGGCGACCGTCTATGTGAACGGCGTCCCTGGCGCTGAGACTCACCATTGGCACATCCCTGGCTACCAGGAGTTTACCAAACTGCTCAAGCCCGGCCGCAACCGCCTCGCTGTGTGCGTGTACAACGGTGTGCTCAACGCCGGTCTGGCGGCGGATGTCCACATCGAGACCGCCTCGGGCAAAACATACACGCTGGATACCGACGAGACCTGGCACTGCAATGCCACTGCCAATTCCCCCGAAGAGCCATCGGTCATCGATGAGTCTGTGGTGCTTCTGGGCGGCACGCCAAACCACCTCCAGCCTTGGTGCGACGGCATTGGCTACCGCCACGCCGGGCCGCGTGGCAAAATGGAAGTGCTTTCCTCTACGCCGGGCGAAATGCGCTGTCGTTTGTTGGAACTGCCGCCGTATCCCTTCGAACTGATGCATTTCACGCTGAAACCATCGGATGCCCCGGAGCGCGAACTGGAACTCGCTGTGGACTGCGAGGGTCAGTGGCAGCCTAGTGGCGAAATCACCATCCGCTATCCGGTGCCGCACCTGACTAGCGGAACCGCCGAACTCTGGCTCGTGGAGGATACCGCCGCCCTCACCGAACCGCAGCCGCTCGCCCGCCTCGCCGCCGCCCCCAACACCCACCCCGGCCTCGCAAAGGCGAAACTGCTTGGCGGCACGGAACGCCAGTCGCTCATCCTCAACGGGCAGAAATACGACCCGATCTTCTGGCACGGCAATACCACTTTCCAGACCGGACGCTTCTTCGAACTCAAATGCGCCGCCGAGGCTGGCGTCAAAAACTACCGTGTACCAGTGCGCTTCGTGGACTTCTGGAAAGCCGAGAACGAATACGACTTCACGCGCTTCGACTCCTGGATGGACTACCTCTTCACCTACTGCCCCGACGCCGTGGCTGGCCTCCAGGTCTATGCCTTCATGCCCGACTGGTGGCTGGAGCAGAATCCCGACGAGGTCTCCGCCCATGACGGCGACGCCAAGCGAAACACCGCCCAGGAATACCAGTCCCTCGCTTCACGCAAATGGCTCAAGGACGCACGGGCACCGATGGCCGCGCTCATCGACCACATCGCCTCCGCCCCCTACGCCGACCGCATCTGGGGAATGAGTTTCTGCGAGAATGGCAACGGCGAGTGGTTCTGGTCCAACCAGCCTCTTGGTGGCGGCCAAATCGACTGGGCCGGCTATGCGCCCTGCGACCTCGCGCATTTCCGCGACCACCTCCGCGCCAAATACCGCTCCGACAAGGCGCTCCAGAAAGCCTGGCATGACTCCGCCGTCACCCTCGCTACCGCCACCCTGCCACCGCACGGCTCGGAAAAACACTCCTCCATCGGTGTGCTGCTTGACCCCGCCACCGACCAAAACATCATCGACTGGTATGAATTCCGCAGCGCGGCCTTGGCGAACGCCATCTGCACCATGGGGGCCTTCGTCAAGGAAAAGACCAAGGGCAAGTGGCTCTTCGGGGCCTACTACGGCTACGCCAACGAACTCTCCTGCAACTCCTTCATACCCATTCAGATGAGCGGACATGGCGGATTCCCCGAGGTCGCCGCCTGCCCTGACGTGGATTTTGTCCACGCCCCCGCGCGCTACACCCTGCGCGGAACTGGGAAGAGCGACTCCATCATGCAGCCGTGGACTACTTTCCAACTCCATGGCACACAAGTCTATATCGAGCAGGACCTCCGACTGCCCTACATCCCGCGGCTCCCCGACGCCATGCGTACCTACTGCGGTATGGGGGACGCCGCTCGCGAGGGCATCGGCCAGATGGACCGCTGTCTGGGCATCATGCTCGCCACTGGCGCACTGAACTACTGGTTTGACATCCAGCTGGGCTCCTTCTATGAACGCGCCTTCGCCTCGCGGATGGCCGAGCACTCGCAACTTCTGGCGGAACTCCCGTCCCCCCAGGGGCTCACTCCCGTGGAGGTCGCCATCGTCGGCGACCGCGATTCTCTCTACCACACCCGCGCCACCGACGCCAACGGCGTCTTCCAGGCCGCCGTGGACGGCACCTACGACCGCTTCAACGAACTCGCCGTGCCCTTCCACAGCCTCGCTGTAAGCGACCTGCTGGACAAGAAGATCACCGTCCCGCCCCATAAGTTCTACGTGATGCTCCCCACGCTCGTCCTCAGCAAAGAACAGCGTACCGCCCTGATGAAGCGCTTCCAGCGCGAGAAGGCCACCGTGGTCTGGCTCTACTGCGCCGGCGCGTCCTATCCTGGGCAGACGCCCTCCGCCGAGGCCAACGCGGACTTCCTGGGCATCACCACCAGGATGGACACCACGATGCAGCAGCCCGCATTGACCACCACCGCCGAATATGGGCAAGTCACCTGCCGCAACCAGGTCACCAGCGCACCGTGGTTCCTGCCCACTGGCGGCTTCGATGTAATCATCGGCGCACGCGCCGATGCGCAGAACGAAACGCAGGGGCAGCCTCTGCTGGTCGGCAAGAGAATCGGCGCCTCGTACCATTATTATTGTACGCTGATGAACCTCCCGCCGGAGGTCTATGCGCCGTTGATTGACCGGGCTGATGTGCATCGCTACCACCTGGGTCTCAAAGACCCCGTGTGGGTCGGCAACGACGTGGTCTTCCTCCACACCGCCACTGGCGGTCCCAAGACGCTCGAATTCCCGATGGCTTGCCAGGCGATGGCCATCATCGGACCACTCAAGGGCTATTACATCCAATCTGGCAAGCCCTTCGAGACCGAGGCTGGCCTCACCTACGGCTTCCTCGTCCGGCGCTACCCCGAACGGTAAAACTTTCAAGGAGATTTTGTCCCATGGGAACTTCCTGGTGGCCGCTTTTCCTCATCATCGGCTCAAACCTGGTTTACCAGAGTAGCTCGCGCTGCGCCTCAAAGGACGCACAACCCTTCGCCGCACTGGCCGTGGTCTATACCATCGCAGCAATCGGGTCGTTGCTGTTCTTCGCCATCACTGGACGCGGAAGCGGAAGCCTCCTGACCAACATCCGCGCCCTCAATTGGGCGAATTATCTGCTCGGACTGGCCATCATCGGCCTCGAAGGCGGCTTTCTTTATCTCTACCGCAACGGCTGGAGCGTCAGCGTCGGCCCGATCTGCTCCTACTGTGGCGTCGCCATCGGATTGCTCATCCTTGGAGCGCTCTGCTTTCACGAGCACATCACCCTGAAGCAAATCCTCGGTACCATCCTCTGTCTCGGAGGTATCGCATTGATTTCTCTGAAATAATAGCCACCAACTCTCAAAGTTCACGATAAGGAGTTCACCATGAAGAAATCCCTCTTGTTCGCACTCTGCTGTCTGATGTCCTGCCTTGCCTCGGCGTTGGTGAAGCCAGCACCAGTTTTCTGCGACCATATCGTGCTTCAACGGCAAATGCAGGTGCCGGTGTGGGGCACAGGCACACCCGGCGAGAAGGTGACCGTCTCCTTCGGCGGGCAGACCATGGACACCACGGTGGACGCCGATGGCCAGTGGAAGCTGTACCTGGCCCCGATGGAAGCCAACGCCACCCCGCAGGTATTGGAAATCACCAGCAACGGCGGAGCCTCTCTCCGCTTTGAGGATGTGCTGGTGGGCGAGGTGTGGCTCTGCTCCGGCCAGTCCAACATGGAGATGCCGCTCTGGACCGACAACCCGCGCTGGCGGAACCTCGAAGGCGACAAACTCGCGGCGGAAGGCGGCAATCCGCTCATCCGCGTGGCGCGCATGGTCCCCTACAAGTGGCTGCCGCTGCCCAGTGCGGACTACCCCATGACGTGGAGTGCGCTGACTCCGGAGAACGCGCCGTCGTTCTCCGCCGTGGCGTTCTTCTTCGGGCATCGTCTCCAAAAGGAACTCGGCGTGCCCGTCGGCCTGATCACCTCCCACTGGGGCGGCACCCGCATCGAGCCCTGGACTCCACCCTGCGGATTTGACAGCGTGCCCGACGTGTCCGACATCGCCCATTGGGTGAATGCGCGTCTGCCCGGCCACCCCGAATACTTCGCGCTCATCGACCAGACCCGCGCCATCCTGACGGAGTGGCAGACCGCCTTCAACCAGGCCGCCGTGGCCAACCAGCCGCTTCCCGCCGCGCCCGCGTTCCCCGAAGAACTCGCTCCAATGAACAGCCATCAGCAGGCCACCGCCCTCTACAACAGCATGATCTACCCCTTCGTGCCCTTCGCCATCCGCGGCGCCATCTGGTATCAGGGATGCAGCAACCTCAGCGACGGCGCAATCTACCGCCACAAGATGCAGGCGCTCTTCAATGGCTGGAAGCAGGTCTTCGAGAATCCGGACCTGAAATTCTACTTCGTGCAACTGGCGCCCTTCAACTACGGCGGAAACGGCCTGGCACTCCCCGTCATCTGGGAGGCACAGGAGCAGTTCTGCAAGGACAACGAGCCCCAAGTGGGCATGGCGGTCATCAACGACGTCGGCGACTATGGCGATATCCATCCGCACAACAAGAAGCCCGTCGGCGAACGCCTCGCCAACCTCGCCCTCAACCGCACCTACGGACGCGATGACATCCACCCGGACGCCCCGCGACCCGTTTCCTGCACCTTCGACGGCCCCGCCTGCACCATCTCCTTCGAAAACGTGACCGAATGGAAGTCAACCGAGCCCTCTGGAACGCCCCGTGCCAACGACTTCGAGATCGCCGGACTGGACGGCGTCTTCGTCCATCCCGACACCGTCGAGATGAACGGCACGGACCTCAAAGTCACCCTCCCCGGCGGAGGCAAGGCCTTCCAGGTGAGATACCTCTGGTTCCAGATGGTCACCTCCACCCTCTTCAATGAAAACGGCCTGCCCATGAGCGCCTTCCGCTTCTCCCAGCCCGTCACCGAGGAGGACCTCCGGGACTTCATCGGCGACCAAACGCTGGTCTATAAAATCGACCTCTGCCAGGCCGGCATCCAGCGAGGAAAGCCCGCCAACTACCTGGTGGACAACTCCGCAAGCATCCAGGGCAAGGTCAAGCGCGTGACCTATTTTCTCCGCGCCACGGATAAGCAGGGCGACACCCAGTGGATGCTCGTGGGCATGGACGCCTTCACGCAGGAGGCCTCCAAATGCGGCATCCCGACCGCCGTTTCGGGGGCCTCCTTCCAGACCAAGGTGCGGAACCTGACCGTCGTCACCAACGTCCCTGGACTGGCCTCCAAGACCTACTCCGAGGGCAACATCGAGTTCTTCCCCAACAACTACCACGTGACGGCCAAACTCAACCTCCCTGGCAACAACGGCGGAAAATACGACTTCGACGACTCCCCCAGTACGCCCCTCGACGGCTACGGCTCCATGCAGGTTCACGCCTTCACCGACAAGACTACCCTCTTTGCTTTCAACAACTTCTGTTCCGGAAAAGACGCCGATTTCGGATTCGGCAACTCCACCGGAGACCATCCCGACTGGACCTTCAGCCACCACCTCAACCAATACGACAGCGTGATGCTGGAGGTCTATGTCACCATGGAATGACGAAATAAGACGATTGCTTGCATCCGAAATGCAAGGCTGACATTTCATGAAAGAGAATCCGGTGCAGAATAACTACGACGTCTTACGGCGGCAACTCCGTGCCTTCCACGGCGCGGACATCCACGTCTGCCCGAATCCGCGACGGCTGGCGATGACCACGCAGGGCATCCAGCGTGTCGAGCAATATGCCGCCGACCATCCGGAGGCCGATGCGCTGGATCTGCGGCGGGTGGTCTATGACTACATGGAGAAGAATTACCTTCCAGTGGTCTTCCCTGAATCACCCTTCTACTTCGAGAACGGCGGCTATGGTGGCTGGGGGCGCACCGCCGTCGGCCAGGCGGTCTTCCACTGCATGAAGCAAAAGCATCTCCAGGAAGACCCGGAGTTCTTCAAGGCAAGTGACCTCAACTGGCACCGCAGCATATTCTTCACGATGACCGGGCCATTCTACGATGACCGCCACAACAATTCCGCCGTCTCCCGTCTGCTGGAGACAGGCTTCAAGGGCATCTATGAGGAGGCGCTTGCCACCCGTCCCCTCTGTCAGAGCGACCACGAGCGCAAGTGGCTGGAGACCGCCATACGTGGTCTGGAACTCATCCGGCACTTCAGCGAATTGTATGGCGACGAGGCCAGGCGGCTGCTGCCAACGGCACGGAATGCGACGGAGCGACGGTTCCTCCAGAAGATCATCAACAGCGCATACACCACGCCCTGGGAGCCGCCACGCACCTTCTACGAGGCGCTGAACCTCTGCGGTTTCGTCCGCGAAGTCTTGCCGGAAATCGACGGCGTGCGCATCAACACCCTCGGCCGTCCCGACGCCTGGCTCTGGAGATTCTACGAGGCCGACCTGGCCGCCGGGCGCCTGACCCGCGATGAGGCCTACGACCTCATCTGCCGTTTCCTGCTCATGGGCGACCTCATCTACGACCGAGACGTGGAGGTGGACATCTTCTACAACCACGAGAACGAGCATACGCTCACATTGGGCGGATGTGACGCCGATGGCAACGAGGTCTTCAACGACCTCACCCGGATGTTCCTGACCGCCCACCGCGAACTCGACCTCATCTTCCCCAAGCCGTTCTGCCGATTCTCCGCATCCTCCAGCCAGGAATACCTCCAGTTGATTGCCGATGACATCTATTCCGGACGCGGCGTCTATGCCCTGTTGAACGATGACTGCATCGTTCCCGCTCTGGCCAAAGAGCGCTCCCTGGAGGATGCCCGGAACTACTGCTGCAGTGGCTGCTGGGACCTGAATGTCGCCAGTTGTGAGGACAACGACGGCGCCAGCGACTACTTCAACTTGGCACGCGTCGTGGAGACCACCATCCACTATTCGGACGAACAACTGGAGTCCCTGCAGTTCCGCCCGCGACGCATTGACGCCGCGCGCTCCTTCGAAGAGGTTTTTCAAGCCATCATGGGCAATGCGACGGAGATGTTCCGCTACCACCTGCAGTCGCAGCACGACTACGGCACCTGCCAGGCGCTTTTTTCCATCGCGCCGACGCACTCCGCGACTTTCTTCGACTGCCTGAAGAACCGGCGGGACTTCACCGAGGGCGGTCAGCGCTACAATCCGCACTCCGTCTCGCTCGCCGCTTTTGCGACCTTCCTGGACTCCCTGCTGGCCATCCAGACGGCGTGCTTCGAGAAGAAGTGGTGCACGCTTCCGGAGCTGCTCGCCGCCGTCCGCAATGACTGGCAAGGCGCGGAGGAACTGCGCCGGAAAATCCTCGCCACGCCTCATTGGGGCGACAATTGCCCTCAAACTCGGGCGCTGGCCAAACGCATTGTGAACGAGTTCGCGCGGATTGCGGACGAGATTCCCAACGCCCGCGGCGGGCACTACCAGCTGGCGATGTGGCTCTACCGCGAGTTCATCCACTGGGGGAAGAAGACGCTGGCCACGCCCGACGGACGCCATGCGGGAGATATCCTCTCCCAGAGCATGAACGCCTCGCATTTCCGCAGCCGCGAGCCCCTCACCACGATGCTCCAGAACTACCCCTGCCTCGACCTGCGGCGCTTTGCCGGAAACACCGTGGTCAATCTCTGCGTCGAACGAGAGAACTTCACGCCGGAGACCATCGTCGCGTTGTTGCGTTCCTTTGCCACTCTGGGCCTCCAGCTGCTCCAACTCAACTGCATGTCCTCAAAGGACCTGGAGGAAGCACGCCGCCACCCCGAGAACTACCAGAACCTCATCGTGCGCGTCTGTGGATTCTCCGCAAAATTCGTCGCCCTTTGTCCTGAATTGCAACAGGAAATCATCAACCGACGGAAATTCTGATGGCGCTAATCTTCGACATCGAGAAATTTGCGGTCCACGACGGACCGGGCATTCGGACGGTGGTCTTCCTGAAGGGCTGTCCACTGCACTGCCCATGGTGCCACAATCCGGAGTCCCACTCTTTTGAGCCAGAACTGCTCTTCGATGCAACGAAATGCGTGGGGTGCCGCCGCTGTTCGGCGGTCTGTCCACAAGCCTGCCATGCATTCGGGGAGGATGGTCAACACCATATCGACCGCAAACGCTGCCTGCACTGCGGGCGTTGCACGGAAGTCTGCCCCGTTGGCGCATTGGAAATCGTCGGCAAGCCGATGACGGTTCCGCAAGTCATGGAGGAAGTCCTGGCAGACAAGGTGTTCTACGACCACTCGGGTGGCGGAGTCACGATTTCCGGTGGAGAACCTCTCGCGCATTTCGACTTCACACGAGAATTGCTGACGGCATGTAAGCAGGCCGGGCTTCACACCTGCGTGGAAACCAGCGGCTATGCCCCCTGGACACAGATTGAACCATTGATTCCCCTGGTGGACTTGTGGCTCTGGGATGTCAAGGCGCCACCTGAACTCCACGAGGCATTGGTTGGGGAACCCTACGCCCCAATCGTGGAAAATCTTCGCTGGCTCGATGCAGCGGGAGCACCGACGGCACTGCGTTGCCCGCTCATTCCAGGCGTCAACGACTCCGACGAGGCATTGCTCGCCATCGTGAATCTGGCCAATTCTCTGAACCACTTGCAACAGATTGCCCTGGAGCCCTATCATCCGCTGGGCGAGGGTAAAAATGCCAAACTCGGCAAGAAAGAATTCTACCAGGCGCCCTTCCCCGCCGAAGAAACCAAGGCGCACTGGCGGGAATTCCTCGCCCAGCGTGTCCAAGTCCCAGTTAAATGAACAGACTACTAGTGTTTAATTGAGGAAATAATTGTGCAATTGCGAGTGAGAGGCGAAGCAAATGTGGCTTGAGGGGAAATGAGCGGGCTTTCGCCCGTGAATTTCCCTGAAAGGCGCAGATGCCAGCCTGTCGCCGCAAGTGCGCA
>JAFZWH010000175.1 GCA_017617415.1 Victivallales bacterium
CCTCTAACCTCTAACCTCTAACCTCTCCAGAATGCGCATCATCAACCGTCACATCACCAAAAGCCTATTCGCCACGCTCGTTTTAGCGATGGGCATCTTGGTATTCGTGATGCTCTCTGCGCACTTCTTCCGGGCATTCAGTTTTCTCGCCACTGGCGGCAGCCCGGCTGTCTTTGTGAAATTGTTGGCATTGTTGGTGCCGGAAATCCTGCGTTATGTCCTACCGCTTTCCCTGCTGGTCGCCACGGTTCTGGTCTTCAGCCGGATGTCGGCAGACAACGAGATTGTCGCATTAAAAGCCTGCGGGGTAAGCATCTGGCAGATCATCGCGCCGGGGCTGATTTTGGCCGTCTGCTTCTCTGGGATTTGCCTCTGGCTTTCCCTATGGGTCGCTCCGCCGCTTCGCAATGCCAGCAATCAGCTACGCTACGAGCCAATGGCAATCAATCCTTTCACGCTATTGGAGTCGGGGGTCGCTTCCAGCCTCTCCAAGTCTTCCAACCTGAGCGTGCGAATTGGTCAGTCCGAACGCAATGGCCTGTTACGCAACATCCATCTCACGCAGGCCAGCGACAATGGTGAAATTCTCTGGGACATCACCGCCGCCACCGGCGTCATCTCGACCATTCCTGGGACCTCAACCACTGCATTGGTGCTTAAGGACTTCACTATCGCTGAACTGCCACTTGCCAAGACGAGCGCCCAGCATCAGCAACAACGCGAGGTGACTTTACCGGGATTCTACTCTGCCGCCGCCATCACCATCCCCCTTGACTTCGGTGTCGGCGAAGATACCCGTACCCTGAAACGCAAACTCAAGACCATGCCCATTGGAATGCTCCTGGGGGACCTGGCGTGGACCCTGTCGCAGGAAAATCCCAGCCAGCAAGACCGCAACGGATCACGCCATTGGCTGGAACTGCAGAAACGACTCGCGCTCTCCTTTTCGCCATTGGCGTTCCTACTCCTGGGAATCCCTTTCGGCATCCGCAACCGACGCTCCGAAACAACCTCCGGATTGCTCATTTGCCTCGTTCTCGCACTTTTCTTCTACCTCTTCATGCTTTGGGCAGACGGCATGGCAAACCGACCGCAGTTCCATCCCGAACTCATCATCTGGCTGCCCAACCTGCTCTACGAAATTGGCGGGCTTGTTGCACTGTTCCGCATAAGCCGCCATTAAACAATAACGCAACATACTAATAGTAAATTTGATACGATAATTTTATGAAAAGCCTTGCATGCTCCATCTTCGCTTTCGCCTGCATCCTGACGCTCACTGCCCAGGAAACGCCCCTCGCCTGGGACACTCCGAACCCGCAATTGCTGAACACGGAGCAGCTTTTCCAAGTCGCCTCCCGGGTGAACACCGTTCGCTTCCCAGATGCAGATGAGGTTCAGCTTGACCGCAAGACTTTCATCCGCTATCAGGAAGACGGCACTTGGTTCCAAGTCATGGACATGGCCAGCAAAGTGCTTACTGAGAAAGGGGTTGAGGAGAACCGCGTGATTCCCAGCTGGTACACCGCCAATACATCGCGTGCCAAAATCTCTCTCGTGCAACTGCTCAAGGCGAACGGCACGGTCGTGGACATCGACCTGACGCAGAACACCAGCGAGCAAATCGACGACTCGTCAATGAGTTCCAATATTTACGACCCCAACCACAAAGTCATCAAGGTCACCGTGCCAGGACTGGAACAGGGAGACACCTTGCGAGTCGTGATGGTGGACGAACTGCTCAAACCCCGCGTGCCGAATTCCTTCAGCGACATCTTCACCTTGGAAGGCACTGCGCCCATCCTCCACGAAAGCGTATGCATCAATGCGCCCACCGCACTTCCGCTGCGCAGCATCGTGGTCAAATCGCCAGTCGGCAGAGGCCCTGTCGCAACTCAGACCGAAGAAGGCAATCGCATCCACTATCAGTGGGAGGTCCATGATGTTCCGCAGGCCTTCGCCGAACCCGAAATGCCCCAGATGGGACAGTATGTCCAGCGACTGCTGGTGAGCACCTTCCAGGACTGGGGCGAGGTCTCCCGCTGGTACTGGAAGCTTTGCCAGCCGCGTCTCACCGTCACTCCCGCCATGCAGGAGATGGTCAATAGTCTGGTCGGGGACGCCACCGATTTCGACGCCGTGCTGCGCCGTGTCTTCGACTTCGTTTCCTCAAAAGTCCGCTACATGGGCATTACCATCGAGGAGAACGCCCCCGGCTACGAGCCGCACGACGTCTCCCGTACCTTCGAGGACCGCGCCGGCGTCTGCCGCGACAAAGCAGCCTTGCTGGTCGCGATGCTTCGCGCCGCCGGTCTGGAAGCCTATCCCGTGCTCATCCATGTCGGTCAACCGAAGGACGAGGAGGTTCCTTTGCCCTTCTTCAACCATGCCATCACCGCCGTGCGTGCCCCCAACAGCCATCGGTTTATCCTGATGGACTCCACTGCCGAGAACACCCGCGACCTCTTTCCCGCCTACCTCAACAACCTCAACTACTTGGTTGCCACTCCCGAAGGCGAGCCACTCGGCCTCTCTGAAATCGCCCCCTATACCGAAAACCTCGTCTCAATACGTTCCATCGGCGAAGTCACCCAGGAGGGCACGCTCCATCTCAACAGCGACCTCACTTTTCTGGGCATCAACGACAATGCCTACCGCGGCTCCTTCCTGCGCATCACCCCTGAGCAGCGCCGCCTCTACATTGAACGGTTGCTCACCACCCTCTTCCCCAGCGCTCAGCTGGAGCGCTTCACCATCCTCCCAGAGGATCTCCAGAATCTCGCCGAACCCCTGCGCATCAAAATCTCCTTCAGTGCACCGAAATACCTGGTCACCGCTTTGAACGCAGACGGAACGCCAGACCAGACGCCCGGCCGCGCCGCAATGCTGGAACTTCCGCGGCTCGCCGCCCGCTTCGGATTAATCAACTATCTCTTTGACCAGGCAACCCTTGAAAAGCGCCGCTTCCCCTTCAAGGCCGACTACGCTTGTGGTGTCGAGGAGCAGATCACCTTGACATTGCCGCAGACACTTCGACCCGAGGCCATCCCGGAATACGGCGAAGTGGATACCGACACACTCCTCTGGCAAAGAAACCTGGTCGCACAGCCCGGACGGATTTTCTTCTCCAGCCTCTACGCCAATCACAAGGTGCTCTACACGCCAAGTGAGTATCAACAGCTTAAGCAGGCGCTCAAAACCTTTGAGGTCGAAGACCAAAAACGCCCGGTCTTCACTTTCGTCGTGCCCACCCAGGCCGCCGAGGTCACTCAGCAGGAGGAGGATGCGCCGGACGAAGTGTACCTGGAGGACCGCACCGTCATCGAGGTCGATTCGCCTGCCGCCTGGACCAACCGCCACACCGTCCGAATGCAGGTCCTCACCTACAATGGCGTGAAAAACAACTCCGACCTCAAGTGGAGCTACAACGACGCCACCGACGCGCCGGAGCTGGTGTACGCCCGTGTCATCAATCCCGAAGACGGCTCAGCCCATGAGGTTCCTCCTGAAATGATCCACCGCATGGACGCGTCGTGGGTCGCTTCGGCACCGCGCTATTCCCCAGGCAAGACCTTGGTGGTGAACCTCCCCGGCGTCCATCCGGGCTGCATCATCGAATACGAGATTCTGCACCACATCACCAATCGGAATTTCTTCTCGGTTGACCATGTCTTCCGAGGCGCTTCGCCCGCTCAGCACCGTTCATTGCGCGTGGTGGTCCCCAAGAGCCTCAATCTCCGGCAAGACTTTTTCCCGCGCGGCTTCCTGAACTGCGGCGAGGAAAATGCCGTGAAGGTCAAATACGACAGGGAGAAACTCCCGAACGACCGTATCGCCCATATCTGGGAGGCGGAAGATATTCCCGCTTTGCACCTCGAACGATCCCTTCCCCAGTCGTTGTCCTATCTTCCCGTCGTCGTACTCACCAGTGGCGATTGGGAAGCCTACTCCGCCTCCATCAGCACCGCCGTGGAGACTCTCGGCGATGGCGGGGAAACCATCCGCGAGCTGGTCGCGCCACTGCTTGCCAAGCCCGTCGAGCAGAGGATGGTGGAAATCCGTGACTGGGTTGAACTAAATGTGCGCCGCACAGGTCCCGCCTTCCACAACCTCCCCCTCGCCCAGCTCACCCGCCCAGAAATCACCGCACGCGATGGTTACGGGAACTCCGCCGACGTGGCCATCCTATATGCGGCATTGCTCAGGGCCGCCGGCGTGGGCAAGATCGAACTCTTCCTTGCGAGCAACTCTCCCCAGCAGCCTGCACTTCAGAGTTTCTATCAGAAATACCCCTTCGAATTCACTTCCCAATGGCTGGTGCGCGTGGACGGACCGGCTGGAGAGATCTGGTTCAATGACCAGAACCGCTACGCACAGTTCGGCACCTGCGCATATGACCGCGGGCTCCTGCTCAGCCTGAAGTCTGGAAAACTCTCCAGCCTGAAACTCAAGGAGGGCCTCCGTTCCCTCGACCGCTCACAGTTGCGCATCGACATCGCGCCTGACGGCTCAGCCCAGATCACCAGCCGGGAGGTCATCAGCGGCTCCGACTTCGGCGACTGTAAACGTTTCTATGCGCAGCTCCCGCCCGAAGAACGCAGCCGACACTACCAGAGCGTCCTGGCAAAATTCTCCCAGAATGCCCAGCCCGTCACTCCGGACCTCAACACCGACTTCCGCATTTACCCAGGCGAAATCTCCTTCACCGCAAAAATCGCCAACTTCGCGACCTTCGAGGGGGATTTCTGCTACTTCACCATCCCCGTCTCCCTGGGCGCCCCCCTCGAAGTAGCCAAAAACAACCAACGCTACAATCCGCTGAATTGGCCCCTGGCGGACAGCATTGAGGAAATCTTCATAACTCTTCCCGCAAACTACCCGAAACTACTGCTGGCGCCTGCCGATTTCAACTGGAACGCCCCCGCCGACGGCGGTTCCATTTCCTGGCAAAGCACCACCACGACCAGCGGCAAAACCACAATGCTGCGTTTCACCTACCGCGTGAACACCGCGCCGACGGTCATCCTCCCGCGGCAGTTCCCACGGCTCCAAGAAGCCTTGCAGCGTCTCCAGCATCCGGCCGCAACCACCATTCTGCTTGGGAAATAGCCACACCATGCCCCTGCTGGAATCCTCAACCTATCAGGCGCCGCCATTCTGCGGTGGGGCGCATTTCCAGACCATCTACCCCAGCTTCTTCCTGAAGGAGCAGGACGTGGAGTATGACCGCGAGCGCCTGGACACGCCCGACGGCGACTACCTCTACCTCGACTGGGCCAAATGCGAACAGCCCTCGGCGGCGCGGGAACTCCTCATTGTCTCACACGGACTCTGCGGAGGGACCCACCGCCACTACGCCCTCAGCCTCGTCCATGCATTCCGGCGCTGCCACATCGACTGCCTCTGCTGGAATTACCGCGGCACCGGACGGGTGGACAACCGCCTCGCCAAGGTCACCACCAACAACTCTACCTACGAGCTGCAATGGGTCATTGACCATGCCCTCGCCCAAGGGTACCAGCACATCTACCTGGCGGGCTTCTCCATGGGCGCCAATCTCACCCTGCTCTATCTGGGCCGCGAGGCCGCGCAAATCCCGCCGCAGGTCCGTGGTGGCGCCGTGGTTTGCGCCACCATGGACGTGCCCGCCTGCATCGACAGCCTCCAGCACAGCCTCGGCGGCATCTACCAGTGGCATTTCCTCAAACCGCTGCGCCAGAGGATGGTCGCCATCCACCAGCAGCATCCGGAAATCAACATCGACGGCCTGGACAAAATCAAGTCTTTCCCCCAGTTCGACGACCGTTTCACCGCCCCCATCATGGGCTTCCGAGACGCGCAGGACTACTACCAGACCTCCTCCGCCTGCCAGTGGCTGGAGCAAATCCAACTGCCCACTCTCATCATCAACCCCGCCAACGACCCCTTCCTCTGCGGAAACTGCTTCCCCCGCGACACCGCCAGCCGAATGCCCAACCTCTTCCTGGAAATTCCCCCTAACGGCGGACACTGCGGATTCATCACCCAAAAGAACCAGGAGTGGTGGCCGGCCCAACGCATCCGGCAGTTCGTGCTGGAGACTATCCGCCCCCAAGACAAACTTCCGGAACTGCCAATTGACCAGCGCGAAGCCGAATAAGATGGATTTCCTGCAACTCTCCCAGCGCAATATCATCGTGATGGGCGTCGCCAACCGACGCAGCGTGGCAACCGCCGTGGGCGCCGTGTTGCGCGAGGCAGGAGCCAATCTGCTCTACGTCTTCAAAGACGAAGTGCTTCTGGAGAAGAACCGCACGCTCATCGGAGCCGAAACACCCGCCATAGCCTGCGACGTCTCGTCCGAGGAGAATCTCGCCGCCCTCCCCGCCAAGGTCGCGACACTCTTCCCACGCATTGACGGCCTGGTCCATTCCCTCGCCTTCGCCAACTACTCCGAAGGCATCCGTCCCTTCCATGACATTCCACGGGCAGACTTCCTTCAGGCGATGGACATCTCCTGCTACTCGCTCGTGCGCATCTGCCACCATCTCAAAGGACTCTTCTCTGCGGACGCCTCCATCGTCACGATGTCCATCTCCTCGACGCGCATGGCCTCCGAGAGCTACGGCTACATGGGTCCCATCAAGGCCGCCCTGGACTCCAGCGTGGTCTTCCTCGCCAAGTCCCTCGCCACCCAGGTTTCGCCGGACATCCGTGTGAACGCCGTGGGCGCCAGCCCCCTCAAGACCAGTGCCTCCGCCGGCATTCCCGGCTATGTGGACGCCTACCTTTATGCAGAAAAGGCTACTTTGCGCCACCGCGCACTCACCACTGCCGAGGCCGCCAACGTCGCCGCCTTCCTGCTTAGTCCCCGTTCCAGCGGCATCAATGCGCAAACCGTCATCACCGATGCCGGAATGGGATGCAACTACTTCGACGAACACCTCGTCCATCATCAAATAGACTGAACCGAACTTTATGAATCTCACCGAAGAACAAATTCGGTCGCTCTACGGCGACTATATGATCCCCGCCTTCAATTTCAGCATGCCCATTATGGTTCGCGCCAGTGGCTCTGAAATCTGGGACATCAACGGAAAGCGCTACCTGGACTTTACGATGGGCATCAGTGTCTGCAGCCTGGGACACTGCCATCCGCGGGTAAGCCAGGCCATCGCCGAACAGGCCTCCACCCTGATGCACTGCTCCAATGTCTTCTGTAATGTCAACGGCCCACGCCTGGCCAAGGCGATTTCCGACGCCTCTTTCGGCGGCAAGCTCTTCTTCGCCAACTCCGGGGCCGAGGCCAACGAGGGCATGATCAAGACCGCGCGCCTCTGGGGTACTGCCAACGGTGGACGCCATGAGATCATCTGTTTCCGCACCTCCTTCCACGGCCGCACGCTGGCCACCCTCGCCGCCACCCGTCAGCCCAAATTCCGTGACGGCATGGAACCCGACATGCCCGGCTTCCGCGAGGCCATTTTCAACGACCTCGAATCCGCACGGGCGGCAGTCACCGACCAGACCTGCGCCATCCTCGTCGAACCCGTCCAAGGCGAAGGAGGGGTCTTCCCCGCAACCGTGCCTTTCCTCGTCGGACTGCGCAAGCTCTGCGATGAAAAGAACCTTTTGCTTCTCCTTGACGAAGTACAGACCGGCATGGGGCGCACCGGTGCGATGTTCGCCTATCAGCACTACCCCATGACTCCGGACGCAATCAGTATGGCGAAGGCAATGGGCAATGGCATCCCATTGGCTGCCTTTGAGTTGCGAAAAGACCTCGCCGACCTCTTCCAACCAGGTATCACCCATGGCTCCACCTTCGGCGGCAACCCCTTGGCCACTGCCGCAGGACTAGCAGTCATGGAGGCTTTCCGCGAAGAGAAGATCCTGGAGAATGTCCGCCAGATGAGTCAGTATCTTCAGGAGCGGCTTCAGTTCCTGCATGCACGCCATGCAGTCATCCGAGACATCCGGGGACTTGGGCTGATGCTGGGCATCGAGGTCGGCGACAGCGTGGCGGAGCTCGTGAAGTCTTGCCGCGAGGCGGGCCTCCTCGTACTCACCGCCGGCAAGGGCGTGCTGCGCCTTCTCCCCAGCCTCAAGGTCACCCGCGAAGAAATCGACAAGGCCATCGCCATCTTGGACAAGGCGCTGGCCAAAGTCTGAGAATGATGCTTCGCAAAATCTAGCCCAACTAACCCTCCTAACCGGGCTAACATCTCCCCAATTTCGCCGATAACTCCGAAATGTCTCCCCGTCTCCGCAAATTCCTCCGCATCGCCAAGTGGTCTCTTCTTGGCCTGGGGGCATTTTGTGTTTTGGCGGTGGTCGTCAGCGAAGTGGCGGTCAATTTCCTGGGCTATCCGCAGTGGGTTCGTCGGCGAGTTGAAAATGCACTGCTGGACAACGAACAGGGATTGTGTATCATCGGCTGGCTCAAGGGCGGTCCTTTCTCTGGGTTTGAGGCAGAGGACATTATTGTGGACGTCCATACCCCGGTCGGTCTCGTCCACGTCGAGATTCCCTCGATGGAATTGAAACTCAGCATCCCCGCGCTCCTTGCCTGTGAAGTCAAGCCCGCACGACTTGTCCTCCGCGACACCAAGACAAGTCTCCATCTGAACCGCAAAGACTCGCTTTCCCTAAATTTCCTCAACGCCCAACTGCGTCTCAACAGCCACGACACCCTCCAGGCCATCATCAACACGCAAGCTGCGGGCATCAACTTCCGTCTTAACGCGACCCTCTATAACGGCGCGAAGCTCCCGGAGCTTCTGATGTCGCCCGCAAAGGCATCCTCCGAAGAACAGGAAGAAAAGTTGAAACGCACGCGTGAACTCCTTTGCACCATCCACGAGGAACTTTCGCGGCTTTCCTTCGGCACCAACGACACCTTCGTGCAGGCGAACATGCGCGGTGACATCGCTGATCTGGAAAAGACCTCCGTGCAAGGCGAATACAGCATGAACGACGCATTGTTCCACGACATCGTCGTTCCCAAGCAGCGCGGTTCCTTCCGCTATGCGAACCACAGCATCTTCCTGGAAGACCTCCAGATGCTCTTCTCCGCCAACGAGGTCATCCGCGGCTCCGGGAAATATTATTTCCGCACCGAAAAACTCACCGCGCAACTCAACGGGCGGGTTTTCCCGGAGACGATTATCCGCCTGGCCGACCTTCCTGCCGGAACCCTCCCCGAGTGGTTGCGCTTCCCTACCCCGGTTGAGTTTGACGCCGCACTCACCCACGTGGGCAGTGAATGGTCCGACCTCCAACCCGCCATCCGCTTCAACTGCGGAGAAATCCAGGTTGCCGGAATCCCACTCCGAAAACTTGGCGGGCGACTTGTTGTGCGCGACCAGATAGTCTCCCTTGAAGATGCCACCGCCGAACTGGATTTCCGCCAGCGCGAATCCCTTCACGGTGACGCCAGTTGGAATCTCAAGACCAATGAACTGAGCGGGCACGTTGACGGCACCGTGAGCATTTCGCGAATCGCCCAGACCCTCGGTGTGGATCTCTACCGAGACTCCGCCATCGCCATCGTCTCACCCACAACTTTCGACCTCACCCTCCATCCTTCGCATCTCGACTGGACCCAGTGGAGCCTCAAAGGGAAAATCCAACAGCCGCACTGGCGCGTGGCATCCGTTGGCTTTGCGAACACCGAGGCACACTTCTCCCTGGAGAATGGCGAGCTGGAAGTCTCACATCTGGAAACCCGCCCGGTGCTTCCCTTGGAAACTCGCCTCAACGCTGTACTCAAATGCCAGCTCAGACAACTGCTCACCGGCCGCCGCAAATCGCCCATCGACCTCCATGCCTGGTTGTGCACTCAACTCAAGGATGATGTTCCGCCCGAACCAGTTCTGGAGACAGCGGGAACCATTTATGCTGACTTGCGAAGGCTCACTCTTTCTCTGGAAAACGGCCATGGCGGCATTTGCCCGCAGGCAGTCTGCGACCTCCTGGAGAACCTCTTACAAGTCGATCCCGCATACCAACTGGACTGGCTGCACAGTGACCAGCCAGGCGATTTTGACTTTTCAATCCCGACATGGTCCTTCCAGGCACCGGACCAATTCCAGCTCCACGGCACGGCGCATTTCAAAACATGCAAACTGCAAAAAATCCCGCTGAGCCAGCTCGACGCAGATTTCACCGTGACTCCCCAGGAGTTCCAGATGCGCCATATCGCCTTCGACTCCCCGCAGCACAACCCGCAGGCACAGGGCGCATTTTCCATTGAATTCTCGCCCTTCGCCATCTGCTTCGACCACCTGGATTACCACGGAGACCCCCTCCACATCGAGCCATTCCTCGTCGCCCCGGACGTCATGGCACTCTATCGCCAAATCTGGGAGCCACTCGCTTGGAACCCCGAGTCCCATGCAGATTTCCAGCTGAACCTCATCGAATATCGTGATCTTCCAGCCCAACGCTCTTGGCTTCTCAACCTCCAAGGCACCGCCGACGCCGCCGATTTCCGATACCGCCAGCTCGTAGTCCCCCAAGCGCACTGCCGACTTGACCTCTCGCTACCGGAGGGCGGACTTCACATCCTCGATGTCGTCTTGGACAGCCAGGACCCCAACGACCCCACACGCTTCACCGGCGAGGCACATCTCCAATTCAACAATGATGTCGCCGGGCGTTTTGACCTCCATTTCCACGAAGGCGAACTGGATGTCCTCAACCTTTTGCGCAATGTCGCCGAGCCGCTCGTGCCAGTCCTGGAGCCTTTCGAGTTCTCCTCAAAAACCTACTTTGACGCACACGGCAATTTCGTGCTCGGCGCCAATCCCTACCTACGCCTCAACGGCTCCGTCGAATCGCCGTTCATCCGTTTCAATGCATTGAAACTGGAGAACATAGAGGCCAAATGGATGGCCACCCCGCAGTTCATCCACTGGGACTGTGGACATGCAGAGTTTTTCGGCGGACAGTTCGCCGCCACCGGCGAATACAACCATGCCAGCGGAACCGGACAACTCCTCGCAGATATCAAAAACATCCCTTTGGCGGAACTCATTCAGGCTACCGCGTCCTCCTTCCACGAACATGGCACAGAACCCACCACTCCAACTGCGCCTGCGGAAATGACCATCCAACCCGGTTTGTTGGACGCAGAGGCACGCTTCTCCTTCTACCGAAATTGGGCCGAACGTCCTCTCCACATGGAGGGAACTGGTCACATTTCCATCCATGACGCCGACCTCTGGCATGTGCCACTGCTAACCTCCCTTGGAAGACTACTCTCGGTCGGAACCTTTAACCTCTTTTCGCGGAAAAAGACTTCGCGCTTGGGAACCATCTCAAAACTCAAAGCAACCATCGAATGCCAAGGCAAACGAATCTTCTTCCCTGAAATCAAAACGGACGGAACCGTCGTCGCCCTGTCCGGCTCCGGCGAATACGACCTCGAGGAAAAACAGATGGACTTCCTGATCTCCGGACACTTTCTCAAGAACCTCAGCATCATCAATTGGCTTCTGCGCCCTCTTTCCTGGGCCTTCAAGGCGGAACTGGTCGGCAAACCCAGCGACTACAACTGGCATCTGCGTTCCGGCTGGCGTAAACTCGAGGACAAAGACAACTGAGCCACGGACGCGTCCCGTACATGCGGCAAAAGCCCCAGGTGGCCAAATCTCTTTTATATTATAGGTACTGTACCAAACTCCATTCCCAACCGTTTCCAACCATGACCGAACTTGAAGAAAAACTGCTCGCGACTCTCGCCGAGGCAAAAGACGCCCTGGCCCAGGCAAAGGCGTCCTCCGCCATTGAAGAGTTACGCATCAAATACCTCAGCCGCAAAGGCGTGATGACCGCACTGATGGGGCAGATGGGTACTGTTCCACCGGCCGACAAGCCCGCCGTCGGCAAAACCCTCAACCTCGTCAAGAAGCAGATGGAGGCGGCTTTCCAGGAGGCCACGGCGGCTCTCTCCGACCAGAGCGCCACCGCCCAGGCCATTGACGTCACCCTCCCCGCACGACTCCGCGCCCTCGGCCACCAGCACCCCATCACTCAGGTCATGGAGCAGGCTGTCGCCATCTTCCGCCGAATGGGCTTCGTTGTCGCCGACGGACCTGACCTGGAGGATGTCTGGCACAACTTCGATGCCCTCAACGCCCCGCAGGATCACCCGTCCCGCGCGGTCACCGACACCTTCTACTTCGACTTGGAGCACCACGACTATCTCGCCAAGGACACGATGATCCTGCGCACCCAGACCTCGCCCGTCCAGATCCGCGCCATGGAGACGCACCCCGCACCCGTCCGCATCGTCTGCCCAGGACGCTGCTATCGCCGCGACACTCCGGACGCCACGCACGGCATGAGTTTCCACCAGATCGAGGGCCTCTATGTGGACAAGAAGGTCTCGCTCGCCGACCTCAAGGGCACCCTCTCCTACTACGCCAAGGAGATGTTCGGCTCCAATGTCAAAATCCGCTTCCGCCCCCACTTCTTCCCCTTCACCGAACCCAGCGTGGAGTGGGACGCCTCCTGCATGGCCTGTGGTGGCAAGGGCTGCAAAGTCTGCAAAGGCACCGGATGGATTGAAATCTCCGGCGCCGGAATGGTCAACCCGCAGGTCTTGCGCAATGTCGGCTGGGATCCCGAACAACTCTCCGGCTACGCCTTCGGAATGGGCATCGAGCGCATCGCCATGATCCAGTATGGCATCAACGACCTCCGGCTCCTTTACGAAAACGACCTCCGATTCCTGCACCAATTCTAGTGTCTAATTTCGTAACTAATTGCGCACTTGCGGCGACAGGCTGGCATCTGCGCCTTTCAGGGAAATTCACGGGCGAAAGCCCGCTCATTTCCCCTCAAGCCACATTTGCTTCGCCTCTCACTCGCAATTGCAC
>JAFZWH010000176.1 GCA_017617415.1 Victivallales bacterium
GCCGCAGCAGGGGCGGCAGGGGCCGCGCCCTTCGGGGCGAGCGCAGAGGCGTCCTCGCCAGGTGCGCCGACCGCGCAGATGGTGGTGAGCACGGGAACCAGCTGGCCTTCTTCGGCGAAGAGCGCCAGCACGGTGCCGCCTTCGGTGGCCTCGACCTCGACCGACGTCTTGTCCGTCTCGGCGGTGGCGATGATGTCGCCCTTCTTCACGGTGTCACCCACCTTGATGTTCCATTTGCTCAGGAAGCACTCCTCCACGGAGTTGCCCGCCTTAGGCATCACGATTGCAGTTGCCATTGCGATGAATCTCCTTGATGATTATGCGATGATGACTTGAGTACCAGATTGTTCCAGATGATTCTTCAAAGTGTCTGCCAACGCATCGGTGATCAGGATGTCCACGTCTCCGAGCTTGCCAGTATTGACAAAGGAATTAACGCCAACTTTGGTATGGTCCGCCAACAGAATGACCTGCCGGGCGCGTTGCATCGCGTGGCGTTTGGTAAAGGCCTCGCCGGTGTCACTGGTGGAAAGGCCGTCCGCCAGCGTCAGGCCAAGCGTTCCCATGAACGCCTTGTCCACCGTCAGGCTGTCCAGGATTTGTGCGGAAAGCGGTCCGACCAGCGTACGCGAGAGAGCGCGGAATTCGCCGCCGGTCAAAATCAGCCGATGACCAGACTCCATCAGCACGAAAGCCGCCATCAGCGAGTTAGTCACGATGGTCAAATCCTTCTTGGCGGTGAGCAATTTCGCCAGATGCAGAATCGTGCTGCCGCCATCCAGATAAATTTTGTCGTGGTCGGAAATCAGCTGCAAGGCGGCCTCGGCAATGCGGGCCTTCTCCTCGCCCAATAGTTGTTCCTTGTCACTGAATACTTGTTCCTGAGCGGCATTTGCATTCAATGTCGCACCCCCGTGGAAACGCGAGAGCATCCCTCGCTCGTGCATCGAATTCAAGTCACGACGCAAAGTCGCCTGCGAGACTCCCAACGCCGAGGACAATTCCCCCACGCTCATCACATCCGTCTGGCGCAGAAGCGATAATATCCGCTGCTCGCGCTCGGCTGTCAATAAACGATGGGACGAGACCATGTCCGTGAAAGAAAATGATTGAATTTGAGCAATTGTGAGCGATTTTGACTAAATATAGCCCGCTTTTTGCACATTGCCAATCATTTTTGTCAAATTTCGAGCAAAACTTTCCTGTTTTCCGATAAAACTACGGTTTCAAGACAAAAATGATAGGAAAACTAAGATTCCGTTTCCTTTCCCGTCATCGGACTTGCAACTGGTCGAAACCGCATTACATTACCATTGTAGGGGGTGGGGGTATACCTCCCTATTTGAACGCGCATACGCGCATATACAATATTGGAGTAAAGCGCCGCGATGCTGGCCGGTTATAATCGCCGGACTCCGCAACCTTGCCTTGCTTCTGTCACGCACGGCGCAAAGCACAGTTTTTTATCGGAATGCTCAATTCCCCAAGAGGGTACCCAACTGCGTTCTTTTACTTTCAGTTTTGACTTTACCAGAAGGGTTATCGCACCCTTGCGGGCGCAGGGTATGTTTGTACGCCCTTGGGTCGGCTCCGCTGGGAACCATCGCACCCTTGCGGGCGCAGGGTATGTTGTTGGCCTCCCCGCCAGCTGCGCGCCCTACGGGCACTTGCAGGCGGTTAAGCATGGTCGCGCACTTGCGTGCGCTTGCCACTTCGCGGCTAAAAAGCCTTGATTAGGTACCCTGTTGGGGAACATAGCCTATCGGAAAGCATCGTGAAAACCTTGCGTTTTTTGCCATCCGAGGTTGCAATTTTCGGAACTGGGCTTATCTTATGGAAGTTTACCGCCGAACAGGCGAAAGACTTCATCGGAGAGGTGTCTGAGTGGTCTAAGGTGCAGCATTGGAAATGCTGTGTACGGAAACGTACCCAGGGTTCGAATCCCTGCCTCTCCGCCAATTTTACCTACAAGAATGCCACCATTTTGCCAATATTTGGCAGTCGGTGGCATTTTTCGTCTGTCAGGATGTTATTTCAGTCGCATTTGGTATCTCCTGCGACACAAGCACAGGGAGAACCGCCCATAGGCAGAAAGAAAACCCAGCTGTCCGGTTAAAATGTCAAAGTGCCAGAAGCTGGGCCACTCCACCCACGAAACAATTGCGGATAATTTTAACCGGAAACTGTGGCTTTGAGACTCAATTCGTTGCCTTGCGGAAAATATCGCAATTGCTAATTGCTAAGGCTATGTTTCCCAACAGGGTACCTAACCAAAATCTATTGGAATTATACCGTTAACTTGGTGTCCTGATTTCCCAACGACGGTCATGGTCATGTTTTTTTCGTGTGGGAAAAAGCTTCATTGCCTCTACGTTCCTCAATTTTAGCCGGACAACAATGTTTCATCAATAACTTTATCCTGTATCTCCGGCAAAATTCCAAAAACTTATTATGGTAGAGGACATATCGTTTTTTTGGTCATCCGACGCATCCTGCGTCTGAACTCCGCCAATCCTCCCCTGTCCCTGTACTCTGTCCTCTCCAACACAGCAAGGAAAACGACAATGACTCGTATGAAAAACTCCGCCGTGATGTGGTTCTGTACCTGCGGTCTGCTTCTGACGACTCTGCTCTTCGCCGGATGCCGCTGCCATCGTCCGCCCTGCAAAGGCAACAAGCTGTGTATGCAGTGCAAGGACATGCAACCGCACGCCCGCATGGACCGCACGCGTCTGAACATCGGCGCCTACACCCTGCGGGAGACCTCCCGCACCGAACAGCACATCAGCGACATCGCCGAATGCGGCATCGACTTCATGGTCTGCGTGCCCGATGACCGCGCGATGCTCGACCTCTTTGAGAAATACGGCGTCGGCGCAGTGGTGACCGGCGTGCTGCCCGGCTGGTGGGGCGGCGATGGCAAGAACGCCGGCAAGCTTCAGGAAATCAACCCGCTGGAGAAATACCAAGAGGCCGCGCTGGAGTTCCAGGACCATCCCGCCATCTGGGGAATCGACATCGGCGACGAGCCATCCGCGCTGGATTTCCCCTACTACGGGAAAGTCTTCACTTACGTGGACAAGAGTTTCCCCAACCAGTTCCCCTATCTGAACCTCTACCCCAACTACGCCTCCGTCTCCGAGAACAACGCCACGCAGACGGTCAACCAGCTGGGCACCCCCACCTACGCGGAGCATATCCAGAAGTACTGCGAGAATGTTCCGGCGGACTACATCTGCTATGACTACTACCTCTACTCGGCGGGCGTGCAGCGCCACTACGAGAACCTGCGCATCGTGGCGAATGCCTGCCGCAGCACCGGCCGGAGTCTCTGGATCGTGCTTCAGGTGAACTCAAAGGACAAGACGAAGTGGATCACGACGAACCAGCTGCGCTTCCAGGCGAACTCCGCGCTCGCCTTCGGCGCCGAGAACATCATCTGGGCATGCTACTCCCGCGCCTGGTGGTTCAACCAGGTTCTCACCGACGAAGGCGAGAAGACCCAGCAGTATGACAAACTCAAGACGGTGAACGCCGAAATCCATGCGATCGGGGACGAGTACATGCGCTACCGCAATGTCAGCACGCACTTCCTCGGCTTCCTGCAGAACTCGGAGGACTTGGTCAAACTGACGCAGACGCCCGTCCTGGAGAGCTTCTCCACCGGAATCTTTGTTGACCTGAAGAGCGACCAGGGCTACGGCATCGTCGTGGGACAGATGGAACCCAGAACCAAGGACGGCTCCGCCGCGCTCTTCATCTGCGCCGCCGACGACCCGCTCGACGAACACCCCACGCAATTCCCCGTGACCTTCCATTGCGACGGCTACCAGGTCACCGCCAACGGCGCCCCGTTGGCGCAGAACCCCGATGGTTCCTACACCCTGACCATGACCTCTTGCGGCGGCGTGCTGGTGGTCGCCAGACCGTAACGCCGGGACGCCAGACGTCGGACGACGGACGGCAGATTAGCCGGGACGCCAGACGTCGGACGACGGACGTCGGTCGTCAACTTTAACCTTTAACCTCTAACCTCTAACCTCCAACCTTCCAAAGATGTCTGCCAAGTGGATTTGGATCAGCCGTGACACCCTCAGTGCCATCGACGCCTTTGTGCTTTTCCGCAAGCAAGTCAAGGGCGAGGCCAAGCGGCCGGTATTGCGCCTTTCTGCCGTGACCAACTTCGAACTGAAAGTGAATGGAGAGATTCTGCCCGGCAGCCAGTTCTCCGACCTGACGGACTGTCCCACCTACACCGACTTCGACCTGCGCAAAGTCTGGAAGGCCGGCAAGAACCTCATCGAAGTCACGGTCCTTTCCGTAGGGCGTGAGTGCTTCACCTCCACCATCCACCAGCCTGGACTCTGGGCGGAACTGCGCGATGGCAAGAATATCCTGACCGCCACGGACGCCTCCTGGGAGGCCGCGCTCTCCCCCGCCTACCTCTCCGGCCGCGGCATCCACACCACCAGCCAGCTCGGCGATGCCTTCTCGTATGACGCCCGCAAGACGCGTCCCGAGTGGCAGCACGCCGTGGAGGTCGGGACCACTGCGCCCACCGCGCGGCCGCTGCC
>JAFZWH010000021.1 GCA_017617415.1 Victivallales bacterium
ACAAACACCGGCGGCATGCGGCCGCCGGCTATGTCAAAAGAGAGAGAACGCTACCTATTGTCCTTAAAACGATGTCTCCTTGTGTTTTGGGGGATGCAGCCCATCCGGGCCGTTTCTAAGAAAACACCATACTGTAACCCCTATTCCGGAATCCGCCAGATGGATGGCACGGTAACATAACACTGCGTCGGCGATAGCCTTTGCATTAGAAAGCGGGTAGGTTGAACCAAGGGTCATCTTGGCTCTTGGGCGTCTCCGATGGTTCCATCCTTCGCCAATCCTGCCAACCTTCACCACCATCACATCTTTCCCCAACGCAGTTTTCAACGTTGAATCACACCGTCTGTCAATCAGGCCTGCAAAGTCATAAAAGAAACTGTATTCCAAACTATTATGGCTTTTTACTCGCTGACTTTTGCGCTGACTTGCGCTGACTTTTGCGCTGACTTGCGCTGACTTTTGCGCTGACTTTTGGCCCGGTTTGCAACCATCCCTCCGAATCAAGGCTGCCCCACCCGCGTGTAGTATGAGCACTTGCCTTTCTTCAAGACTTTCAAGCGCCCCTCGTTGGTCATTTTCTGCAGCAGGTAATAAGCGTGGTTCGAGTCGCACTTGCACAGTTCAGCGGTTTCGGTGCGTGAGATCGTCCCGAACTTTTCGATATGCCGCTCTATCATCCCCATCTCCTGCAAAGTGGTCATTCCCCGTTGCCTGGTGTATTCCGTCTTGCTTCCGGAAAGCGCATACACCTTGGAACTAAGCATGTATCTTCGGGCGTTGCCATTCCCCACGCCTTCGATCACCCCCAGTTCAACCAGCCATTCGACAACGTGCCTCGCGTCGTCCGCGCGCTTCTTGTGAATTTTCCTTTTTTTCTAATCGTTATTCACTTCGACCTCCTTCTTCTTTGGACGCCCCCGCTTCCTCTCCTGTTTCCTGATGGATGTGTAGACCTTGTCGCACCCTTTCGGCGGCTCGAAGCCGAAGGCCTCGCAGATCTCAAGCTGCGCCCCCACGAACGGCGTTATCTTCCTGGCATGGCCGGGATGTTCTATGCAGCGGATGCAGCGCATCTCGTCAAGTATCTCAAGCGAAGAGGAGAACTTGTCCTTCAACTTTGTCCGCCACACGTGCCTGACCTGCGAGCCGAGGATGAGGCTGACGAACAGGATGAGCTGGCGTCCAGTCCATCCCTCCTCCGACCAGCATCTCTGCCGGTCCGCCACCATCTGGTCCTTCATCTGCTCGAAGTACTTCTCCTGTTCGTCCCGCAGTTTGTAGTGATGGTACGCCTCCATGGGGCTGAAGTCGAGTCTGTGGGTCACGCTGGCGAAGTATCCCGCCAGCAGACGGCAGGATGCCGTCTTCCTCTCGTTGACCTCGAACGACTTCATGACGCGTGTTCGTCTGTCGTAGAACACGTTGTAGTACCCGCAAGCCCTTCTGATGTCCTTGCCCTTCCTGGCCCTGGCGCCTCCGTCGTCCTCTGCGCCTCCGTCCTGCCCTTCGTCGTCTTCCCGGGGATCCTGCCCCGCCGCGTCGTCGAGGCGCGACCTTTTCCGCAGAAGCTCCTCCAGCTCCCGCCTCTGGCTGTCAAGCTCAAGGCGAAGCCTGAGCAGCGTCATGGCACGCCTCCTCGCGTCCAGATAGAGGTTCAGCTTCAGCCTGTCGGCCCTCTTCGTCCGTCCGTTGGTCGACTCCACCTCGTATTCCATGTCGCACTGGAAAAACGCCAGCTCCGTTTCGGGATCGATTGACATCGCCCCGGGGCAGGAGTCGTAGCTGCCGAACTCGCGTATCCGGTCCATGACGAACTTCTGGCCGACTTTCACGGACATCAGCATCGCCTGTCCCGCGAGAATGTATTTCTCCATGTTCTTCAGGGAGTCGTATCCGCGGTCGGTGAACAGCGCGACGTCCAGGAAGCCGGCCTCCCTGAGGTCCTTCAGGATGACCTCCAGGCTTCTCGAGTCCGGCATGTTTCCCGGGAAGGTGCGGTAGTAGACCGGCATGTGGCTGGAGAGCGTGTAGACCACGACGGAAAGAATCTGCTCCAGCGGGAGGTGCTCCTTGTTCTTCCCCCAGCGGATGTCGGCGAGGGAGTCGCCGTATGCGCTTCTTGAAGTCGAGTCGACGGCGCAGAACTCGTCCTTCCCGAGGCGCGAGGCCCGCAGCGAAAGAAGCTCCGTCCGGTGCCTCTCCGTGATGGACTGCGTCAGCTTCGTGATGGTCTTCGGGGACAGCGGGAAGTCGCACGGAGACTTGACGTTGCGCTGCCAGCGCTCGACGCGGCTGAAGCTGAACTTCGTCAGATAGGGGAACATCGCCAGCGCCATGATGGCGTCGACCATCTCCTTGTTGCCGTCGAACACGACTTCAAGGTCGCGGCGTATCTTTGTCTTCTCCGCGATCTGCTCGAGGAGCCAGATGTCGCCGTACAGGCGGTTCCGCGCCTCGCAGTCAAGGACGGGACGCCCCGGCCCGCGCCGGTCGGACAGCCTGTCCAGAAGGCTCAGGTCCCACTCGGGAGGGAAGACGAACTTCGCGCGCTCCTCTCCTGGCAGAGCCAGGAACTCGGCCCATGGCGTGAACTTGTTCCCCTCCAGCACGCCATAGTGCCTGTGGCGACGGACGTTCCTCCCGTCCTTCCCGACAACGGTGCGCTGGACGCTGGCGTAGACATGGCCGTGCGTGGTGTGGGCGACAAGGCGGTAGGCGGTGGCCGGGTTGACTGGACGTGACATCTGCGTGTCCTCCGAATGGGGCTGAATGATTGTAATGATTAGAAATATAATCGTTATTTGGCAAAAGTCAAGCCGGATTCAAGAAATTCGCAAGAAAACGTGCTTGAATCCGGCTCAAAGACGATAACGATTAGAAATAAATGGAAAACTCACATAAACATACTGGCCCTTGTTGTCGTCCGCGTACATCCCGTGCGCCAGCGCAATCTGCTTAAGGTTGCTCAGGCACCGCGTCTCCTTCGCCTTGTCCCGGGCCTTCGCCAGCGCCGGCAGCAGCATCGACGCCAGAATCGCGATGATCGCGATCACCACCAGCAGCTCAATCAGCGTGAAACCACGCACCCCATTCGTTCTCATGACGCTTCCTCCGAATAAAAAACAAGTCGGTGACTCAAAAAAACGACACGGTGTTATTATAGTCCTTCGACCTCGCTTGCCAAATGGCGGATTTTATGAATAGCATATATATTTTTACGATTCGGCATGAATTAGGGAAATGGAAGGCGGAGGAAAATTGTGGAAGACTCTGCTTTTCCGCCACCAACGGGAGCGAAACCACATGCCTGCCAAGCCAAAATCAAGCGACGCGCCGGTTTCAGGGCTGGTCTCCGAGGGCGCTGCAAAAATGGAGCCGCGTGAATATGTCGAGCGGGCGATCCGCCGTCTGGAGCAGTGCCTGGGCCTGCAGATCACGATCGTGGACCACGAGGGCTGGTTCCAGACGCGGCAGAAGGAGGCGGTCTTCAGCGAACGGCGCAAGTCGCACCACAAGTATCCGTGTTGCCTGCACGGCTTCTGCTGGGACTGCCGGAAGCACTGCCGCTACGCCCTGAACCAGTTGTGCATCGACGAGCCGTCGCCGCACTACACCGTGTGCTGGAAGGGCATCGGGCAGATGGCGGTGCCGCTGCGGCGCGGCAACTTCCACTACGGCGTGCTCTTCGCGGGGATCTTCCGCCAGCCGGGCAGGACGCCGCCGAAGGGCCTGCCGGCGGACTTCTACAAGGCCTACGCCGCGCTTCCGCCAGTCGATCCGGCGCTCATCAAGAGCACCATGCCGACGCTGGCGATCTTCGCGCGCGGACTGCTCGACTACCTCTGCGACGAGAACATCCTGAACTTCGACTACGACTTCCGCGTGCACAGGCTTCTGGAGTTCCTCGAGGAGCGGCACGGCGGCCCCATCGCCCTGGAGGATGTCGCGCGGCAACTGAACCTCTCGACCGCGTACACGAGCAGTTTCATCAAGCAGTCGATGGGCTGCACCTTCTCGCAGCTGCTGCGCTCCATCCGCATCGACCACGCGAAGAAGTTGCTCACGACGACCGAGGAGAAGCTGCGCAGCATCGCGCTGGCCTGCGGCTTCTCCAGTGAATTCCACCTGAGCAAGGTCTTCAAGCAGCAGACTGGCGAAAGCCCCTCCGATTTCCGCAGACAGAATTAGCCCCGCCAGAAACGATGCGCGACTCCGGCTTGGGAATTATTCCTCCGCCAGGGCTGTTTCCCGCATCGGCACGCCACGGCAGGAACGCCGTGGCTTCAGCCCCAAGGAAACTTTCCCCGAAGAATATCGGTTCTTCCGGGTTTTGTGAAAACGCTATGTCCTCAAGAGGGTAGGTAAGTGCATCGGTCGGGGACAGGAGACATGAGGCGGACGGAGGTTAAGAGACACAAGACAAGAGACATGGCAGACGGCAAGAGACGCGAGGCGGGC
>JAFZWH010000022.1 GCA_017617415.1 Victivallales bacterium
GGCTGGACGGCGCGGAGCCGCCGCCCTCCCAGGAGGTCGCGGTTGGCGCGAACCTCAAGTATGTCGTGCCCGCGAAGTGCTTTGCGGGGCGCTCCTGCGTCTTCTCCTTCCGTCCGCTGGTGGTGGCCGACCAGGCCGAGCTGGTCGCCGAATGCGGCGGACAGGTCGTCTGGCGGAAGCGACTGAGCTTCGTGCGGCCCGCCGAGATGCTCGCCGCCGAGTTGGATGGAAAGCTGCTGGACGGGCGGCCATTGACCTTCAGCCTGAAACTTTCGGAGGAGACGAAATGAGACGCCAGCTCATCTGCATCAACTGTCCGAGGGGATGCCACCTGGAGGCGACGCAAAGTGCCGATGGCGAAATCACAGTCACTGGAAACGGCTGCGCGAGGGGAGTGGCCTACGCCAGACAGGAGTTGACCGACCCCAGGCGCGTGGTCACGGCGGTCGTGCACACCACCAGCGAGACGATGCCGTGGCTTCCGGTCAAGACGGACGCTCCGCTGCCCAAGCAGGCCATCGCGCCTTTGTTGAACCGCCTATATCAGATGACCGTCGAGGTCCCCGTCTCATGCGGCGAGACCATCCTGGCGGACGTCGGAGGCACTGGTGTCAATGTCGTCGCCACGGCGGATTGCGGCAATTGAAACCAGACAAAAACGAATCCGTGAACATCTTCGAGTCCAAGTTCAACCAAAGTCCCGTCAAGGCCATAGACCCGATTCTCGACCACAAGGACTACGAGGAGTTTCTGGCTGCTGGCTAGCGCATCGTTCTGACGGGCATGAACTTCAACTCGGCGAAGAGTCAAATCGACCACTGGGAAAACTTGCCTGGGGCGGTAGCATCTTTTTCGTAAACAACCAAATACTTCCATGAAACGCTTTGACATGCATTGCCACGCCGACAGCGCCGACCCCGAAAAATGGGACATCTTCGCCAATGCGGCACGGGAAAACGAGACAATCGCCGCCGTGGTCGGAGGGATGCGCTACGGCGAACGGGACTACCTGCCCAACGAGGAGGTGCTCTCGCAATGTCGTCGCCATCCGGACTGTCTGGTTCCCTTTGCTAAGCTGGACCTGTGGGAGACCGCCAACCCCGACGAGGTTTACCGCTATGCCGAAATGGGCTTCCAAGGCTTTAAGGGCATCTACCCCTACTATGAATACGACCACGACCTGTATATGCCTGTTTATGAGGCAATTGAGAAATGCGGCCTGCCGGTCTTCTTTCACACGGGAAACTACCGTCCCTGCCAGATGGACACCGTCTATCGGCGCCCGATGCTCAAGAACATGCATCCCATCAACCTGGACCGCATCTGCCGCGCCTTTCCCAAGCTCCATGTCGTGATGGCGCACATGGGCACGCGTTTTTTTCAGGACGAGGCATCGCAGTTCCTCAAGATGCTCCCCAATCTCTATGCGGATCTGGCGGGCGGCGGTCAGTATATGCGCATCCAGGCAGCCGAGCTGGCGGAGCTGATGGCCCCCGACGAAAAGACCGTCGATGTGGAGATGAATGGTTTCCGAAAACTAGTGCTGGGGTCGGACAGCTACATCACCTGGCCACATCTGCTTGGACGCGCCCAGCATTATTATCATGAACTCCTCGACAGGATTGGCGTTCCCCAGCCGATTGTCGAGGGCATCATGGGCAAAACCGTTGCCTCCTGGCTCGACCTCACGTTGGAGGAATAACCGCTCCATGGCCACTATGTTCCCTGGGTATGTCATAGATCGCTCGAACCATTCAGAAGGATGGCCATGTTCATGGCACCGATACTCAGCTCTGAGAGCCAAAAATATAACTCTTTCTGCTGCCAGCTTTTGGGGCATGGCTGTTCACACAGTAGACGCTTCACTCGCACGTTAGCGAGAACCAGAGAGTCTCTTCCGGGGCGCTTCCGAATAGGTGAAGGCTGCTTCCGGCCTTTCCACGCGGGCGTTTTTATTTTACTGGTCTGGAACAGTATGCTACGCCTCCTCGACCAGCTCCTCGACGATGGTGCGCTTTTCGGAGGAGAAGGAGATTGCAATGAGGGTGAGGCGCTTCCGCGAGGCGGCGAAGTGCGCGGCGTAGTCCTTGCCGCGGATCTGCGCCATCGCCTCGGCGGCGGGACGGTCGAGCTTGAACTCGATGATGTAGTTGTCGGAGGGCGTCTCACAGGTCATGTCGATGCGACCGTCGAAGGTCCTGACCTCGGCGTCGACCGTCATCCCGATGGCCTTGAGAACCACATAGACGATGGCCTGCCACATCTGCTCGTTCTGCCGGTCGGTCAGGTCGTACGGGATGTTCTGGAAGAAGTACTTCAGGTTCTTGAGGAAGGCCGGCACGTCGTGGGCGTAGAGGGCCTTGGCGGCGGAGAACACCGCCACGCCGGAGCGCCGCGCGTCCGTCGAGGTATAGGCCGGCACGAGGAACTCCAGGAAGGAACTGCGGACCTCGCGGTTCGGGAAGTCCAGCCGGTAGTACCGCAAGCCGTCGAGGTTCTCGCAACCGACGATGGTGAGATAGCCGGTCTGGTAGAGCAGCGTGGTGACATCCGGGCTGTCCGGCTCGAAGGCCTCCAGCTGGGTTTCGCTGACGCCGATGGTGGAGAAGTCCAGCGGGTGCTTCCGAAGCATGTCCACCAGGAAGGTCGGCGTCGCGGTCTTCGACCAGTAGTTCGAGATTCTGTTGAAGTCGAAGCAGCAGCCCAGCGACACGGGGTTGATCATCGGCGGGGCGCTCTCCTCGAACCGGTAGCCGTCGTACCAGCGGATGATCTCGTGGTACGCCTGCTCGAAGGAGAGGCCGTTCGCCTCGCCGAGCGCGTGGATGCGGTTCGGGAAGTACTTGAGGATCTCCTCGTGGGTGTAGCCGAAGAGCGTGGCGGCCCTCGGGTGCATCGTGTAGTCCTTGAGGTTGTTCAGGTCGGAGAAGATGGAGACCTTCGAGAACTTGCTCACGCCGGTGATGAAGGCGAAGCGCTGAAGGCGCTCCTCGGTCTTAACCACACTGTAGAAGCCCCTGAAGAAATCGCGGAACCTGAGCACCGCAGGCGTGCCCAGCGCCCGGAGGAGCGGCTTGTCATACTCGTCGATCAGCACCACGCAACGCCCGTCCGCGGCGGTGGCGGCCAGGGCGCGCAGCAGATCCCGGAAGATGTTCGACGGCGTGTCCGCCAGATCGACCGTCAGCCCGCTGAGCTTCGCCTGGGCGCGCAGATAGCTCTTCAGTCCCGAAGTGAGTTCCTCGACAGTGTCGTACTGCACCGACCCCATGTCCAGATGCAGCACCGGCCATTGCTTCGACCAGTCCCACTTCGGCTCGATCGCCAGCCCGGCGAAGAGCTCGCGGCGTCCCTCGAAGAGCGACTTCAGTGTGCTGACCGCCAGCGACTTGCCGAAGCGCCGCGGCCGCGCGATGAAGAACTGCTTGCCTTTCTCCCCGGAGGCCATCTCCCAGAGCTGCTCCGTCTTGTCCACATAGGTGAAATTCTCCTCGCGAAGTCGGGAGAAGGTGTAGATGTCGGTCGCTACTTTTTCCATAAATGTACTGCCACTCAAAGGTTTTATCTTGCTGTCATTGACGATACTGTAATCTTCCGCAGGGAAACTGTGCCGCGCTACAAGCGAATTTCCGAAAACGGGCGACAAAATCCTTGCGTTTCCGGGGTGTCTCGGAAACTCCATGCGCTCAGCCTGGCGGGGGCTGCCGAGATGCCCCAGGTTGGGGCAGCACCGGAGACGTTCGCCGCCAGGGAGAACCCAGCCACGAAACTGACGGTTTCGTTTCCTTGGCGATATTAAAAAAGACAACCGTGATGGTGAATGGTGTCATTTTTTGATAACATACATAATATATTCTAAACAATAAAGTTATTAACAATTTATTAAATCTCGATGTTTTTCACGGTTTTAGGTAATGTCCACCGAGCGGGCACCTAATTGCGCTTCTACAATTCTACGGTGGCCGCAGCTCCACACCCCTGCTGTTTGAAGCCTTGGCTTAGTTAGGTGCCCTTGTGGGAAACAAGCAAATATATATTATATTCTGCTGTCAGCGCATTCCAACACTTCTGCAATTCGCCCATCGTGGAAAACCCCTGAACTCCGTCCTTGAGAACTTCCCCTTAAGTTCTTAAAATGCAAGTCATTCGTGTCAAATGCAATGATGTGGAACTGAAACTCCACCAAGTATGCGTATCCGCCCATCCCATCAACCGCGTCTGGCCCGGCTGCCAGCGCGACCCGAAGCAGGCGGAATCGGCCTGCTTCGTGGAGTTTGAGCAATCGGCACCCGCCACGCTGGAAATCGAGTTCGCAGAAGAGCCTCCCGCCAATCTGGAGATACGGCCATTCTCGTTGGGACTGAAGCCCGAGCGAACCGGCACCCGCACCGTGCGCCTCCGTCTCACGAATCCCGCCAAGTTCGCGCTCGCGCCACCGGATGGACACCATGCGTTGCATGTCTTTGCAGACGAGCCACTGAACTACACGGTTCAGCCGGATGACCTCTACTTCGGTCCCGGCGAACATGATGCCGGAGTCATCATGCCCACACCAGGACAGACGGTCGTCATCGACTCCGGGGCAGTGGTTTACGGAATGATCTTCTGCTACAAGGCGGACGATGTGCGTGTTCTGGGACACGGCATCCTGGACTCATCGCGCCTCAAGTGCCCAAAGGAGGCGGTGGCCGGCGAACCCGGCGGTGAATTGCTGGCGGTCTGCCAGAGCCTGGGCTTCGGCTTTCCCGAACTCTATGTCGGCGGACAGGTCGTCGTGTGGGGAAGCCGGAACTTCACCATGCGCGGGGTGACCATGGTGGACTCGCCCTCCTGGGCGGTGTGCGTAAGAAACGGCTGTGAAGGCGTCACCCTCGAAGACCTCAAGATTGTCGGCCAGTGGCGCTACAACTCGGACGGCATCGACCTCTGCGCCAGTTCCCGTGCCGTCATTCGAAACTGTTTCATCCGCACCTTTGATGACTGCCTCATCCTGCGTGCGCCATGGCTACCCGGCGAAACATCCCAGATGGCGGTCGAGGACATCCTGGTGGAGAAATGCGTTCTCTGGTGCGACTGGGGAATGGCGATGAAGGTCTGGTGCGGAGAAATGCCTTGTCGCATCCGAAAATGTCGCTTTCAGGACATCGATGTAATCCGCATCACCCACTACGCCATCTTCGTCACCACCAAATACGGCTCCGAGGATTCACTTGTCGAAGACATTTCCTGGGAGAATATCCGTCTGGACACCGACAACTTCTACTCCGCGCCGCTCCTCCAGACATCCGACGCGATGACCTTCCCAGAACGACCCAATCCCCACGAACCCTACGCCATCGTCCTTGACCACGGGCCGCTGGGCCATGACATCGGCAACCAGGGCGTTCGGGAGGCCACCGACCTCTCCGGCTATCATCTGCGCTATCGCAACCTCCGCTTCACCAATCTGCGCTGCGTGGGTCGTCAACTGCCCATCTGCCTGGCACCGGACGAGTTGTTGACCATCGAGGGCATATCATTGCAAAATGTGGCCTACAACCGTCTGGAAACCTGCGGCAACATCCATGGACTGACGGTGAAATAGTATTCAGGAAGGAATGCACGCCTGGCTTCACCTGCAAGTTTTATCAAAGGCTATGTTCCCCATGAGTGTTGGTTTTCGTAATGTACTGTCGGCGCCTCGCCGACAGAATGCGTTGTGGCTGAGCCACGCCATCACCCAGTCAAATTCATGGATTTAGATTCATTTAACAACACTTCTGGGGAACAGCGCGTTATCAAAATATGGCATCCCACAGTTTTTTGCGTGTATGTGGACAAGCCGTAGGAAAGATATCGTCTCAAAAAGGAATGGATTTTATGTTTAACTTGCCTTGCTAACCTTCAGGGAATTATACTGTTATAATGTTATAATTCCCTGTTTATGCATATACGCGCATGCGTGACCAGATAGGGAGGTATGCCCCCACCCCTTTCGGAAGTAATGTAATGCGATTTCGGCCGGTTGCAAGTCCGATGACGGGAAAGGAAACGGAATCTTAGTTTTCCTATGATTTTTGCCTTGGACTGTAGTTTTACCGGACAGCAGTGGTCACAGAAGTGTACTTCGCCATCTTCCGTCCCGCTGCCTCCAGGGAGAAAAATAAAGCCCCCGGAACCCAACTATTGCCTTCTTTGTTACCATTGGATAACGTCAAAAGGCAATCCATTTAGGGCACCTTTGGATACTCGCAAAAGGGCTGTTTTTATTTCTTCTCAAATGCTGCGAGCCATTAAGTTGCTTTTTCGTTACTTACCAAGAGAGTATGGGAAAATACTTGACAAACCATCCAACATGAAATAATTTATTTGAAGTTCCCGACTGAGAGGTTGAATCGGTCGTTCCTACCATCGAGCCATCAAAGCCATGCCTGCTCATGCCTACAATAGGTTGGCACACCTGGCTTTCATCGCTCACAACCAACTAGGGTTTGAATAATTATGTTGGAACCAAAGTCTCATAAATCATTCAATGGCACCTTTGATTTGTCCATACGCCAAGAGCTTCGGGAAAGGCGACGCTCGGTGGGAGTCTCGTTAGAGCAACTCGGCGAGTATCTGAAAATCCACTGGTCCACGATTCGAAAATGGGAAGCAGGAATCACCACGACTTGTCATCCGCGACATGTGGCGCGTATTATATCGTTTTTGGATGGGGAGTTTGACGAGGATATTCGTAAGAAGTATGATCTCAATATCGTCACAATGTGGAATCACTCATCACATGCTCATCTGCTTAACGAATTATCACTGACTTTTACGTCTGGTCTGAAAAATCTTTTAATTCGTGAACTCGAAAAAACCTTCGTTGAAATCATAACAAGGTATTTAGATCAAATCCAACAATATGATGATAAAAAATAGGGGCAGGTGCGTGCTTCCCATTTGGCTTTGATAAAAGCCTCTTTTGCAATTGCGGTGATACGCAAAACCATGACAAAAACTGGCAAACAAATGAGGTAATTACAAAGCAACCGCCCAACCGCCAAAGCGTTTGCAAGCAAGGGCAAAAAGCGAAGGCGGGCAAGATAAGAGTTTTGCAATTGCCTCAAATGCATTGATTATCGAATGGATTCAAAATCATCGCGGTGACAATCGAAATCAGCAGCAAGCTGCAATGGGAGGCGCATTCATTGATGTAGGCAATTTTGCCCCAAAATCAGAAACATATGCCCTTCGGACCATTGGAGTGGAACTGCGCCAGCCGGTATGCTGGCGTATCCTAACCAAACATGATTCCTCTCTCAGTCACTCCAATGGTCCATCTTTATCGCCATAACTGTCATCCACTTAAATCAAATATCTGAGACAATTCACAGCTGTCCGGTAAAACTACCGGCCCAAGGCAAAATCATAGGAAAACTAAGATTCCGTTTCCTTTCCCGTCATCAGACTTGCAACCGGCCGAAATCGCATTACATAACTTCCGAAAGGGGTGGGGGCATGCCTCTCTAACTGGCACGCGCATGCGCGAACTTGCATAAAAACGCGCTGCCGATGGCGGCTGGTTAAAATCGCCCTCCTAACAGCCTTGCCTTGCTTCTGTCGCACGTGGCGCAAAGCACAGTTTTTTACCGGACAGCAGTGGAGGTAATTGCAAAACTCTCATCCCAAGCCGTCCAAAATATAAGCTCATGAATCAAATCATTAGGGGCAATGATAGACATAAAAAAGGGGACTACTTTTCTGAGCAATCCCCTTGAATCAAGAAAAGTCGTCAGTGAATCATTTATTTGACGATGATACCATCACCCTGAACGGCGCTATCGAGCGAGATGCCAAAGAAGGTATTGTACCAAATCTTGTTGGTATTGGCGCTGTTGGTCGGGGTGCGCAACGAACCGCAGCTGGTCACGGCAACGAGGGTCGCCAGAGCGGCGAGAGCCAGGAAGAATTTCTTCATTGTTTTGCTCCTGTGTTTGGGGACGGAATTCTGCACGGGCATTGTGCATTAAGTCTTACCATAATACCTTTCAGGGAAAAAGTCAAGTGAAAGAGGCAAGTAAACTGCATTTCCCCCAAAAAACTGCGAAAGCATTACATTAAGTCAGTTTTCAATTTCAGAACCAACCTGCTTTCTTGACCATGGCAAAGCTCACTACCTGTTACCCGGACCCCGTTTGGACGGGGAAATGGATTTGCGCACCTTTTGCAGAGCCAGATGGCTTGGACCGTACCGAACTCTTCATCTCGCGCGGTGCGCCTTGGCTGCGCACGACTTTCAATTGTGCGAAAGTGCCCAAAGACTCACTGCTGTATGTCGCGGCGCCTGGCTGGTGCGAGGTGTTCATCAACGGCCAACGCGTCGGCGAGCAGGTGCTCTCGCCTGTGGTCACGCAGCTTTCCGAACGCACCGGTTACCTCTGCCTGGAAGTCGGTAAGCTACTGAAACGCGGTCGGAACGCCATAGCAGTGCTTTTGGGGAATGGCTGGTATAACCCGCAGACCAAGGAGGTCTGGGAGTTCCATTTCGCGCCTTGGCGTAACGAGCCGTCGTTACTGCTACAGCTGGAGGATGGCAAAGGAAATGTCCTGGCGGCCTCCGGACCGACCTGGAAAGGTGCGGCGAGTTTCATCACAATGAACGCCTTGCGCAACGGCGAGTTCCAGGACACTCGGATAGGGCTGGAGCCAGAGGTGGTCAGCCAGCCGGATTATGATGACTCTGCCTGGCGGGCGGTTCTGTCCGCGAATCCGCCACCGGGCGTGCTTTGCCCAGAGGAATGTGAACCCTGCGTGATTGCGGAGCGGATTCCCTTGGTCGCCAGCAACTGGCGCAGCGACCACTGCACCATCTACGACTTTGGCAAGAACCTGACGGGCTGGTGCGAGATGGAAGTCGAAGGTCCCGCCGGAAGCCAGGTCATACTGGAATACGGCGAGCGTCTGCGCGCCAGCGGTGACTTGGATACCGAGGAGATCAAGGTATTCGCCAAAAGCGGATTCTTCCAGCGGGACGCCTATACGCTCAACGGCAAGGGCCGCCAGAAGCTCCACCCGCATTTCACCTACCATGGTTTCCGCTATGTGCGGTTCTGGAACCCTCCTGGCGTGAAGGTCCACAAGATTACCGCGTGCTTCATCCACAACGACTTCCGGCAGGTCGGCATATTCACCACCAGTAATGAGAACCTGAATTGGCTTCAGCAGACCACCGCGCATACCTACCTCTGCAACTTCACCGGAATCCCCACCGACTGCCCGCACCGCGAGAAGAACGGCTGGACGGGCGATGCGAATCTGGCGCTGGAGACCGGTCTCTGGAATTTCGACACGCATCTGGCGGACATCCATTTCGGACGCACGCTCATGGAGGCCCAGCGGCCTTCTGGACAGCTTCCCGGCATCGCCCCCACCGGCGGGTGGGGCTTCAACTGGGGCAATGGCCCCGCCTGGGACTCCTATATCTTCGAGGATGCATACCAGCTCTGGAAATTCTACGGCGACGATGCGCTTATCCGCGAACAATATGATAAGATGGCGAAGTACCTCGACTACTGCCGTTGGCACGACACTGACGGCGTGGTGGACTTCGGTTTAGGCGACTGGTGCCCTTACAAAGCATCCCATGCACCAGAGACCGCCGTCGTGGTCACGGGCTTCTACTACCTTGATGTCTGTCGGATGATTGAGTTTGCCAAGTTGCTTGGCCGCACGGGCGACCTCGCCTGGTGGGAGACGCTGACCAGTCGCATCCGTGACGGCTTCAACACCAAATTCGCAAAAGCCGACGGCGGTTGCGCGAACAACTCCGTGACCGCGCTGGCCGCCAGCCTCTATTTTGGCTTCTCGCCTACCCCGCAGAAGACTCTCGCCAAGCTCCTGAAGCAGTTGAAACAGGAAAACTACATCGCGGACTTCGGCATCATGGGGGCAAAGTTCACCCCACGCGCCCTGGGCGAGAACGGCTGTCTGGAAGAACTCTTCAACCTCTTCACCCAGAATCAGTTCCCGGGTTGGATCCATTGGAAGGAACAGGGCGCCACGACGCTCTGGGAGGAATGGAACGGCAATTCCTCTCAGATGCACATCATGTTTGGCGACACCTCGGCCTGCATCTACCGCTACTTCGGCGGGCTCCAGCCGACCGCAACCGGCTTCGCCAAAATCCGCATCAAGCCCGCCGTGAACATCAAGGACCTCAAGGACTTCGACTGTTCGTATGAGGCTCCGCAGGGCAAGATTGTCAGCCGGCTTGAGACCATCCGCGGCAAGCGCAAATACACCTGCTGCGTGCCCAAGGGCATCGAGGCCACTCTGGAGCTGCCTGGCCGGAAGCCGCAGAAGTTGACACCTGGCAAGGAAGCCACCTTCGTGCTGTAGCCTGCGGAATAACCCGCCATCTTCATGCCGAAATTCGATTGCCACAACGACTTGGGTTTCTTGCCTTTTGAAGAAATCCGCAAGCTCCAGACCGCGCTCTTCAACGCGCACTTGAAGCACCTGCGCAACGACTCGCCATATTATCGCGAGGTACTGGCACGTTTTCCCGACCGAGAGTATTCCCTGGAGGAGCTACAGGACTTCCCCATCACCAACAAGAGCGACTTCGCGGATTTCGGCCAGCAGTTCATCGCGGTGCCCCGCGAACAAATCGCGGACCTGGGTTTCACCAGCGGAACCACCGGCGTGCCCTGCCAGATCGCCTACACCAAGAGCGACCTGGCACGGTTGGCCTACTCGGACGCCACAGGCTTTCTCTCAGCCGGCATGAAGCCCGGCGACCGCGTGCTGCTTACCTGTACAATGGACCGATGTTTTATCGCGGGGTTGGCGTATTTCAGCGGAGTCGTCGCCCTGGGTGCCACTGGCATCCGCAATGGTCTCAATACCATCGAAAGCCATGCGGAAATCCTGATGCGCATGAAGCCCGAAGGCATCATCGGCGTGCCGTCCTTCCTGGCACGGCTCGTGCGCTATCTGGAACAGAATCACTTGGACGGACATTCCGTACGCACCGCGATGTGCATCGGCGAGCCCCTGCGGCGGAGCGACCTCAGCCTCACCGAACTGGGCGAACAGCTCAACAGCTACTGGCCCAGCGCCGCCCACTCCACCTACGCGGCCAGCGAAACCCAGAGCAGTTTCGCGGAATGCAGCGAGGGCGCGGGTGGCCACGCCGCCGCAGATCTAGTGATTCCCGAGATTCTCGACCAAAACGGCAATCGGCTGCCGGACGGCGAAATCGGCGAAATCGTCCTGACGCCTCTTCAGGTCGAGGGGCTGCCGCTGCTGCGCTTCCGCACCGGCGATATGGGATTCATCATCCCTGGGCAATGCGCCTGCGGACGCCACACGCCACGCCTGGGCCCCATCGTCGGTCGCAAGGCACAGCTCCTCAAAGTCCATGGCACCAGCATCTACCCCGCTACCTTCACCGCCGCATTGGATGCCATTCAAGGGGTGGACGAATACTACCTCGAGGTCACTGGCGCAGAGCTTTCGGACGAAGTGACCGTCTGCGTGGCCATCGATCCCGCGCACACCGAACTCACGCCAGAGGTAATCCGCGAGCGCGTCGCCACCCGCACGCGTGTGAAGCCAAAGGTGAAACTGGTCACTGCCGAAGACGCGCGCCTGCATGTCTATGGGCGTTCTCGCAAACCCATGCGCTTCTTTGATTTCAGGAATAAAAAATTACTATGAAATACTTAATTATAAATATATTATTAATATTATCAATAAGTCTATGCGCGGAGTCGCTTCCAGCTGTCGAAGAATTCCAGCAGCGGCTTTCCGAGAGTCTTGTCGCAGTCCAGACCATTCAAAGTGATTTTAAACAGATTCGTGAAATGCCTGCTTTAGAGATGAAACTGGAGTTCACTGGACGCCTCGCCTACGACTCCGCCAGCAAACGACTGTTGTGGCGCGTGGAAAAACCACTGCCGTGCGCATTCCGGATGCATGGAAATCAATTGTCGCAATGGGACGGCGAGACGGGGAAGATCCTATCCATCCCTGCGACGAAACTGCCTTGGATCAAGTTGCTTCAGGAGCGCTTGGGGCAGTGGCTTTCCGGCGACCTCCCTGCGTTGCGCAAAGAGGCCGATGTAACCATAGTGGCTACCAATGTCGTACGACTCACGCCTAATGACGGGATGTTGGCGACTATCGCCAAGGCCGTTGAAATCAAGTTTTCCGACGACCTCACGCGCGTTGTGCGGATTCGTATTGAGGAAAAGAGCGGCGACATCCTGACCATTCAGTTCCACAATGCAGTTCTGAACCAGCCGATTCCAGCGGAAATCTGGGAACTGAAGTAATGCCTGGTATTCAACGAGACGCATATTCCCTTGCCGATCCCTTCTGGGGCAATGGCGCCGTCCAGTCGCGCAAGCCGGAGGGCACTGTCCGCGGTTGGAACTGGCTCAAGGCGCAGACGGGCAATACACATCCAGGAGCGCAGTTGCCTTTCGGGTGGGTCTCCGCCTGTCCGTATTCTGGCGCATATCCGACGGGTTACGGCAAGAACGGCTGCTCCGGAAACGGTCCCGCGCCGCAGGTCTATGACCGCAAGGCGGCCTGGGGGATTACGCACTTCCAGATGTCCGGTACTGGCTATGTCGGGCACTTCTACAACTACCTCCTTTGCACGCCCAGTTCTCCTGGTTCCCGCACCAGCCACGTCTCCGACCTCGCCGACGAAATCGCGAAGCCTGGATACTATTCCGCCACGCTGACCGACTACGGCGTGGATTTTGAATTGACCGCCGCGCCCTTTGCGGCGGTGCATCGATATCATTTCCACGGGGGGCGTGGTCATCTTGACATCGACCTCAACGCCATCGGGTTGCGCCTCACCATGGGCAAACGCTACGCGGAGAAGATCGACTGGAACACCGCCGCCCGCTATGGCGAGACCGGCTGGCAGGGTGCGCTGATCGCGAATGGTGTGCAGATCTGGTTCTGCGTCCTGGTCAATGGGGAGATTTCCAAGACCGCGCTCTACAACTGCGTGATTGAATACGATTTCGCCACGGCGGATGCCGAGATGGCGATTGGCTTCTCGATGGTCAGTGCGCAGAATGCGGAACTCCATGCGCGCGAGGCCGCTACCAAGGGGTTTGACGGCGTGCTCCACGAGGCGCAGGACAGTTGGGCATTGCAACTGAACCGCATCCGCGTCGAGTTCCCCGAAGTCGCCCTGGACGCGCGTTTCTACAGCTGCCTCTACCACTCGCTGGTTAAGCCCGTACGGCACGACGGTGGCTACATCGACTTCGTCACGATGTGGGACATCTACCGCACGCAGCTGCCGCTGGCGCTCTCCGTTGCGCCAAACCACGCCCGCGCGCTCTTGCTGTCCATGCTGGATGCCATTGAGCGCTTCGGCTTCTTTCCAATCTTCTATTCGATGAACGAGAATCTGGATCGCGAGTCCAACCAGGCTTCGGCGCTCGTGGTCTATACGCTGTGCGACGGTTTCATGCGCGGAATCCTCACCCAAGATGACTATCCGCGGGTAAAACGCGCACTCATGGCAGAATTCCGCCACGCCGACCACACCGGAAAGTCCCCCACGCATATCCTGGATATCGCAGGAGCATACCATGCTGCTTCAATCATTGCGCAGACCTGTGGAGATTTCGAATACGCGAAAGAGTTGCAGGAACAAAGCATCCTGTGGGAAAAGGCATACGACCCGGCGACCGGATATCTTGTCCAGAACGCCATCTATTATGAGGGAAACTACCGAAACTACTCCTTCCGTCCGCACACCGGCATGGCAAAACGCATCGCACTGGCTGGCGGAATTGAGCGTTTCAACCAGATGTTGGATGACTTTTTCACCATCGGCTACGACGGACCGGAAGCCGCCGAAGTGCGTCCCACGCGCGAAGGTTATTTCGAGGCGATGAACAACGAGTCCGACATGGAGACGCCTGCCACCTATCTCTGGTGCGGACGCGTGGACCGCTTCGCCGAGGTCAGCGACCTGATTCGACGCTTTCAGTTCACGGACGGCGAAGGCGGCGCCCCCGGCAATGTGGACTCCGGCGCCTTAAGTTCCTGGTATGTCTGGAGTTGCCTTGGGCTATATCCGCTCACGGGCACGCAATACTATCTGCTCGGCTCGCCATCCATCGCAAATGCAGAGATGGAACTGCCCCAAGGAACACTGCGAATCGAGGCGGTTCGCGAAAGCCCCACCGCCATCTATCCCACAGGATATGTATTCAACGGGCGTTCATTCCGCGAACCCTGGCTACCAGTTGCGGAACTGGAGCGTGGCGGGACGCTGGTATTCCATCTGGCGGACCAGCCACCGGCCACGCCTTCGCCAATCCCAACCTGCCTATAAACGCAAGACGGAAAATGCGAGGCTGCAGTCTCGCGAAATATGCACGGGATTTATTCGGCAAATCGGAGTTCGCCGAAGAGGGAGGAGTCCTTGCCGCCGCAGACGCCGGGCGTCCATTCGAGCCAGCCCCGGAGACTACCGGCGTCGTTATCGTTGAAGGTGAAGGAGAAGGACATAACCTCGCCGGACTTCGGCGCGGACATGAGCAATGTGCTCCAGGGAATCGCGACACAGTATCTGGTCTGGTTTCCTTCGCGTTTCACGATGACGGGCACGTTGTCGAGGATGCCCTGGCGTGGTCCGCCCATCCACTGGTAGGCGAAGGCGAAGCCGCCCTCGGTAAACGCAAGGCCGATTTCGCGCTCGCGACCGTTGTAGCCATGAGTGAGATTCGCCTTGCCGGGACACAACGCGAGCTGGATGCAGTCCCCGCCCCAGAGCTTCTCGCCGGCGATCTTCTGGACATGGACATCGTCCGTGACCTCCGCCTGTACATATAGGTACTGGTCGTCCCAGGCGCAGCGGAGCCGTCCAGAGCAGTCGTCATTTCCGCGATAGTCGGAAATCTTGACGCTCTTTGGAGCGCTTTCGCCGACTTCAGTCCAGGCGGAGTCCGTCGGCCAATTCGCGGGATTGCGCACGTCGATGGGCTGGACGGCACGGCGGGCGATTATTTGCGGACGGGACGGCTGGACGGCAAAGGAACGGCTCTGACGGTCAGCGATGACCTCGGCGGTGAGGAAGGTCATCTCCGGCGCCACGTCCTCTGGCACGGAGACACGCACATACACGGTCTTCGGGCGTTTGTATTCCAACCGCTCATAGTGGATGATGTGCGAGGGTTCGACCGACCAAGTCTCCGGAAGATTCAGGCGCACGGCGCCGTTGGCTGGAACAGCCTGGAAATTCTGGATGGTCACGGGCAGCACAAAACTCTTGCCAGCCCGGACTTCTGGAACCTCGCCCAGTGTAACTTCCACGGGATTGACCGTCCGACGCCACACTGGAATGCGCCACGACAGATTGCCATGGCGCAGTTCGCAGTAAGTCAACGGCGATGAAGCGTCGTCCGCAAAGCGGATGGCTTGGGCATGGCCGCCCAGAGTGGCAGGAATCTCCTGCCCGTTTGGCAGGACGATGGTGCAACCTTTGGGAGCCTTGCCAGGAACCTTTGGATACGGCGCTGCGCCAGCAGCGTCGGTCGTCGAAAACCACCAACTAAACTCCACGGGTGCGCCAGGAAGTTCGCAAATCGTGGTCTGTGTCCGCAGGCTCACGTTGAATTTCGCATGGAAGAGGAATTCTGCCGCCGCATTGCGCAGTTCGGGGTTCGCCTGTTCGTCAAATGCGATTGTTTCTGCGCGTTTTTGCGCGTTTTTGCGCGTTTTCTTGTCGGCTGGCGTGAAGGTCACGAGGCAGACCTCGCCAGGTTCAAGAGTGAAATCATAGTAGAAAAGGTCGTTTCCCTTTTCGAGGAACGCCAAAGGCGCAGTTCCATCGGCAGTGAGGCGTTCGGCGAGGAAGGCGGTGGGATTGTTCAGTCCCAAAAGTTTCCGCAGACTGGTCTGCTGTAGTTCGAAGCGAACGACTTCCGATGAGAGGTTTGCGACGGCGAGGAGGAGCCGTCCGTCGGGTGCCTTCCACCAGTATCCCTGAGTGGCCTGGAGGGTAATCGGCCTTGGTGTCTTGTGGTGCCAAGTCACCGTGATCTGGTCGGGGTTGTTGGCGGGCTTCGCCTCGCCGAGGAGTTCGCCCTCGCGGAAGAACTCCTTCGCGGCCTGCTGGAGGTGTCCGAGATACGCCTCGTAGGCGAAATGTTCGCGGTGGGCGTCATCGGTGATCCACTCGCAGTTCCAGCCAGGCTGGCAGCCCCAGAGGAAATCGCGGCACTGCCCAGCGCGGAATGATGCGAGGTCGTCGCGTGGATGGTTGGTGCAGGAGAAGTAAATGGTGTAGCCGGAATAGACGGCGGCGAGGGTGGGGACCTCTTCTTGGAAGCGCTCGGTGCAGATGAGATTGCCGTCGATGTTGTCGATGTAGGGTTCTGCACTTGCCTCGCTGGTAAGGAAGACGCCCTTCGGGGCGGCCTTCGCCTTGATGCGGTTGAGGAGCGTGCGATATCCGTCCACCCAATGGGTTCCACCGCCGAGGGGATGGCCATGCGAGGGATTGAAGCAGAGTTCGGCGGGTGCGCAGCCAATCTGGTCGAGGTAGATTCCGCTGACCTTGTATTCGTCCATCAGGCGGGTGGTGATTTCATCGACTTTGTCCTGCCAGAGTTTGGTGAATGGGCACATCGGGGTGAGTTTCCGCTTCGACTCGTAGATTTCGATGGCGGGTTCGCCGTGCTCGGTCAGGGCGCAGGCGTTGCGGGCGTCGTCGTTGAAGGACGGTATGTCCACGTCCCAGAGCCGCGCGTTGATGTAGGGCATCACGAGCATCCCCTGGGAGGTCAGGCGCAGGACGTTGGCGGCGAAGCCGTCGTGCACGGGGAAGTACTCCGGATAGGAGTTGTCAAAGGGAATTTGGTGCCAGCGGTACCAATGGAGTGCGAACCCAGGGCGGTGGCCGATGCGGGCATGGAGTTCCTCCATGCAAGTGCCGAGCTGGTCTGTTCTGGGGCCGCTGGTGAGTTGCATCCAGAAGGACGCGTCCACGAGACTGCGCGGGAAGTCCTTTCGGGTGGCGATGGGGCCCTTGGCGGTCCATGGCGTCTCCGTGGTTGCCCATTGGCGGTAGCGCTTGGCGGCCTTCCACCAGTCGCCTTGGTAGGCGGTCAGGCAGAACGCGAAGTCATCGTTGTTTCCAGCGCCAGGCTGGGCATAGTTCTCGGCGAAAACTCGGAAACTGGCATCCTGCCCGTTGGTGACAGTGAGGCGCTTGGGGCGTGCGCCAGGGTCGTGGGCGGCAAGGTAGAGCCCCGCTTTACCTTGATTGAAGGCCATGAACTGCATGGGGCACTTGTAGCCAGGGTAGATTTGTTCGGACTGGATGTCGGAGTTCCGAATAAGCCGATGTCCCCAGGTGGAGTCTGGCAGCAGCGCATCGCCATGACCAGGGTGGATGACCTGGGTGAGGATGGGATAGTGCGTCTCCGCAAGCCCCCACTGCGTACTGCGGTTGGTGACCTGGATGCGCCACAGTGCCTCGCTCCTCGCGCCTTTCGGTGCGAGCACACAACACCGCACGTCCACCACGCCGGGTTCGCCAGGGAGGTCCAGACCTGTCCAGGTAAAGATGAGTTCACCGCTTGAGCCTGATTCGAGCACAGGACGCTGTCCAGGTGCAAGTGAATTCAGCCAGGCGGTTTCGATGAAGTCGGGCTGGCTGGCCTCCTGCTGGCGGAGTGCGTAGGGCTTCTTGAAGGCGAGGTTCCAGAGCAGTGGCGGGGTCTCCCGCGGGAAGACGAAGCGCACGGGGTCTTTGCCGAGGAGATTCTCGACGGCCAGGCAGCCATAGCCCTCCTCCGCACTCGCGAAATAGATTCTCATTCCGTTGCAATCCAGAACGATATCACTAATTTCTTGGGATTCTTCCGCAGTATTGGCCGCAGGGACCTCATGGATGGTGACAGTCGGACGCGCGGAACCCAGCCAACGGGAGTACCACCCTTCGTCGGTCTTGGCGGGGCCAAAATACAATAGCGCCTTCTGGTACCGTTCGGTCTCGCCGTCGGGGAAACCGAGATTCTGCGCGGCGAGGTTATACGGGAAGCCGTGTTTGCCGCGGTCGTAGCCGCCGCCCTTCGTGCCGCCGACGCCGAGAGCGCCCTGCGCGGCAGCGTAAATCCCCCACTGGCTGAAGGAGAAACCACGTGGTTCGGCAGTGTCAGGATTCGTTGTGGCGGTCGTCATCGGTTCGCCGCAGTAGATGGTGGTGTAGAAGCGGTCGCGGCGGCAGATTTGCAGGAAATGCGCCTCGGTCCATTTCTGGCTGGCGTCTTCGCGCGTAATCACGCGTTCCACCTCGACGACAGGCGAATATGCAGAATAACTGTAGCGGTATATGGCCTCGGGATTGCCGACCGCAGGGGCGCCGAGGTCGCTCAGAAAGTGCGTGCGCGCCTCCACGACCACGCGTTGCGGGGTGTCCAGAACCACCTTGCAGGTGGCGTTGTGGTCGCTCTTCGCCCAGAGCATCCCCTGGTCGGGGTGATAGAGGCGGTCGTAGAACTCGATGCCGGGGTCCTTGTAGCCGCTCTCGCGATATTGGATGTCTCGCGGGAAGCCACCGTCGCCCCGAACTGGATGCCGCAGTTGAAAATAACTGTTGCTAATGGTGATGAAGTCATCTTGCTCTCGGCATTCCAAATCACCCACGCGGTTGATGAACTTGGTGGACAGGAAGTCGTCGAAGAATTTCTCGATAAGGACATAGTGTCTGGCGCTAAAATTCGCGGGCACGGAACCACCCACACAAGAAGGCGTAGGCACAGAACTACTCAGGTGGAAAACGCGCTGAAGGCCAGGGCCAGTCTCGCCGTCAAGTACCCAACAGAGGCGCGGGACTGTTCCCGTGGTATCTACTGCAAACTCCACAGCAGTGCTTCCATCCTCTGTGAGCAAGGCGCCAGCTTCCACAAAGGCCAGTTGCTCGGAGGTCAATTCCACCGAAACCGGATGCAAGAAAAGCGCCTGGTCGCCATTCTGGACCGTGATGACATAGTCCGCAAAAACCGGACAAGCCAGCATTGTGATGATAAAAACAATATTTAATTTATTCATAACAAAAGGAGAATTCATTGAGTTATGATTTCCAGAGTTTCACCATTTTGGCAAAGGCGTCACAGCGCGAAGTGTCGGGAGTGCTATTCGGCGTCCAGGTGGGGCAGAGCCAGCCGCCCTCCTCGAATTCATTCCAGGCGAAGACAAGAAGTTGACCGGTCGGGCAGGCATCGGCGTGTTCCTGAAGCCATTGCCTGAAGCGTTTGGCGCCGTCGAGCAATTGTTCAGGAGTCGCTGGCGCAGCATAATTCAGTGAAGGGTAGCGGCACCACGGCACAGGATGCTCTACACGTGGCGAGGGATCCCAGCCCGTTGAGAAATGCGGCACGATCGACTTGCCTTGCGCAACACGGAAGTCGTTTCCGCGCTTCATGTCCTTCACGAGTTCTTCCCAAGTCTCTCCGGTGAGCATTCCAGAGTAGTCTGAAAGCGCATCGACCTTCGCCAGTTGTTCGGCAGGAGTCTCCCAGCGTTCCATCAGCACGGCGTATGGCTCGGCATGGCCGGCGTCCTGGCAGAGTTTCCGCAGGCGTTCCAGCAATGGCTCCCAGGCACCGGGGAAGAAATAGACCATCGGACGACCATCAACCTTTTCGTAATACGGCTCTTCCATGGTCTTCAGCAAATCCATCAACTCGGTGTCGGAATACGGATGGCTGGTGATGAGAATCGCGCACAGGCCAATCTGGCTCTTCAGGTCGCTTGCCAAATGCAGCAGCCGCGCCTTGGTCAATTCCTGAAGATGACCATCGGCAGTCGTGGCATCGCCCTCGACCACATGGCCCTCCGGTGGCGTGCGGTCATACCAGCAGTATGCGAAGTAGTCAATGCCGGCGGCGATGGCGTGACGTAGTTCTCCATCAAAGTCCTCCTGCGTGCGGTCGGGCATCTCGATGGCATCCTGCGAGGTCTCTATGGCATAGTAGGGCGTGCGGTCACGAAAATGCTTTGGACCCAATGATTTGCAGGCATATCCGCCAAAGAAGGTGCTGGACGGCAGTCCGCAGTCCCAATTCACCACGCCGACCCGGCGGATGAGTTTTCCGGAAAGTTGTTCGTTGCTCATGAGTTTCTCTCTTTAAATGTATTACGGTTTCAGGTGAATGAGTGCGGCGGTATAGCCCTTGACGGGGACGACGAGGCGGTTGCCCCCGTCCACCGGCAGTGCTTCGCCGGTCTCGGCGTCGGTGGCAGTGAATTTGCCCGGCAGGACAAATTGCCCTTCGGCGTCTTCTTCGCCGAGATTACCCACGAGCAGCAGCGCCTCGCCGTCGGGGCGCAGGACGTAGGTACAGCGGACCTTTTCGGTGAGTTGGCGGACGGGATTGGCGTCATCCCAGCAGGGGAAGACCTGCGTGTCGGGGTTGCCGTAGCCGAACTCGAAGACCTTGTCGCGCAGGGTAAAGTAGCGTTCAATTCGGAAGAGTCCAGAGTCATGCTGTGAGAGCAGCCCGTAGGGGTAGCAGAGCGCCATCAGGCTTTCGGTGGCGGCCTCGCCATTGGAGCCGCTGGAGTTCATCAGCACCATGGGCGTGGCGCCTGTCTGGGTGCCCAAGGTGTTGGTGACGATGTAGGCATTGGAGAAGCGCTCTGGGAAGGGACGGTCGCCGAAATTCATCTCCCAGTCGAGGGCGTGGGAGGCCAGCGAGAGCCAGGGCACCACATTGCAGTCCGTCTCGTGGATCATCAGCATCGGCCTGCCGTTCAGCATAAAGCCCTCTTCGTAGGAGACGGTGGCGGCGCGCCGAATCAGCTCGCGGATTTTGAAGAATGGCCAGTATGCGCCGGTGTCCTCGCCGTAGGGATTGAGGGCGTAGTCGATCCAGCAGGAGTCGTAGAGGTTGTCCAGGTAGAGTCCCCAGAAGCCCCACTTCATCATTCGCAGGGAGTTCCAGAGCAGGAAGTCGCAGTAGTTTGCGTCGGCGTGGCAGCTGTATTCGTCGCGGTAGCTCTTGGAAGGCCGCCACTCTCCGCCAAACCACTCGTCCACGAACATGTCGCGTTCGGGCCAGCTGGGGCAGCACGCGCGGGGATTCATGTAAACCAAGTTGATCTGGGTGTTCCTCCAGAAGCGGCAGGCCTGATACATACGGGTCACCAAGTCGTCGCCGGGCTCCGTCTCGCCCTTGTTCCAGATGCTGAAGTTCTCCTCGGTAAGGTGGTTTTTCGCGAGGTATTCGCGGGCGAAGGCCTTGACCTCCTCTTCGGTCTCCCACTGGTTCTTTGTGAGATACTCGATGAAGGACCAGTCGTCGTTGGGCACCTGGCAGATGCCGTCATCGACGCGCATGCACAGGAAGCGCGCGTAGTTGTTGAGGCCAGTATGGAAGCAGAGGGCCTGCTTGGGGTTCCGGGCGTTGTAAAGCGAGCCGAACTGGTTGCGCCAGTGGGGATCCTGCGGGCGGGTGGGCGTGGGCTGGAAAGCCAGAATATATTGGCGTGGCGCATCCAGGGTGAAGGACTGGTTCGCCAGATTAAGGCGGAAGACCGCCGTGTCGCCCTTGCGGATGAGTTCCTGCGCGGAGGTCTCCGGCACGCACTCCCAGTTGGCGGGAGACTCGCAGACGAAGGCCAGGCCCTTGTAGGTCTCGCCAAACCAGACGTAGGGACGGAAGCCGTGGTGGTAGGGATGCGTCTGGCAATTCTCCATGCTGGCCCACACCACGCCGTCCTCCTGCGCGAGTTCACGGTGGATGTTCTTGCGCATCCCGTTGCCCATCGCGCAGACGTATTTCAAGTACTCCGACTTCAGCGGGATGTCCAGTTGCGCGGAGGCGAGTTTCACGGGACCTTCGGTCGGTTCGATGGTCATCGTGATCTTGCAGAAGCCATCGAAGTCGTATTCCTGTCGGATGAGGACATTGACCTTGCCGCACTCCAGACGGCTTTCCAGGGTGATGTGGTCGTCGGTCTGTTCCAGCAAAACGGGTTCGCCGACCATCGCGGCCTCCTGACCGCCCAACCGCAGCGCGATCGGGGCAGTGAGCAGGTTCTCGCCCTGCGCGTAGATCGCGTCCCACAGTCCTCCGCCCAGATGGAAGCCAGTCTGGAGCGCCCGGACCTCGCGGTCGCTATACTTCAGCGGCACATACGGCGGCAGCACGACACGTTTGGCGCCCAAACCCAGCCCCTGCCATGGGAATTTCCGAACCAGAAAATCCCGCCGGGCCTCCTGGAGGACCGCGCCTTGGGCGTCCACCACCTCGGCCACCAGGTCATAGCGACCCTCTGGCAATTCTGGCAAATCCCAGCGGGTTTGCAGGGTATCATCCTGCTTGGCGCATTTCTGAAGCGAGTGAACCGCGCCTGCTTCGTCCACAATCATGAAATTGACCTGCATTGCTTGGGCGAATTTCTCCGCCTTCGTGCAAGTGATTTTTGCCTTGATGAAGCCGTAGGTTGGATAGAATGCGAAATCCAGCACGAAGGGCGGGTCGGGGTCCTCGAAGGCAAGGCCTTTTCCCTGTTCCCACGCGAAAGTCCGGCGGTACAATGGCTTGCCATCCTGTACATAAGTCATCTCGGCCCCCAGACGACGTTCCATCGGCTGGAGAATGGCCCGTAGCATCGCGGTCACTTCTTGTTCCGGAGCCGGTTCGAGCGTGGTGTTCACGTTGCGGGGGACATCAGTCGCCACCATCAGCGCCTCCAGCGCCACCCGCGCGTCGTCCACGCCTGGATTCGCCGCCGACCACTGGATTTGGTAGCCGTAGCCCTTCCAGCGTGTTCCGAAGGTCTTGAGGCCCGCCACGGGGAGGTTCTTCTGGGGCACGAAAGTTCCAGGGCCTTCCGGAGACCAGACGACATGTTCCTCCAAATTCTGAAAGTCGCGGCCAACCTGAAGTTTGTATTCCTTCCCGTATTGAAGTTCCGCAACATCGAGGGCCTGCCAGGGGATCGCGGCCTCGAACTCCAGATACTCGCGCTGCGGGACGGCACGCGAAATCACGCCCTCCACGGCGCATGCGCCTGTGGTGTCGAAGTCGATGCGATGCATCGTGTCCCCCTCGCCAAAAGCCACGAAGATGCCTCCGGTGGAAGAGAGCAGCATCGGTCCTGGCGGCAAGGCGCTCTGCTGTGCGATGTAAAGGTACTGGTCGTCATAGCCGATGTGATGATGCACGTCGCGCACGCTCATCAGACCAGTCTCCTGAGAGCAGGAGCCAAAACTGGGAGAAGCCATCCGCCACTCGGCTGACCAGATGCGGCCGTCGATCTCCGGTGCCTGCGGCATCGGCGGCAGGCGCAGGAAAGTGCCCGATTCGATTGCGAAAAGCAGTGCGCCAGTTGTCCAAACGAGCCAAAGGAGAAGTCTGGAAACGTTTGTGTGTGTTTTCATGGTTGGGTTGTGAATTGAGTTGATTACAAATCGTCTGAAGTCCTAAAATGCGTTTCCCGAAGCGAGGCGACGACACCGATGCGAGCGGCCGCCGCGAAAAGATGCTCCAGCCGTTGCGAAATGGTCTTCTTGCCATATTCTGGCTGGTTGTCGTAAAGCGCCAGCGCCGCCAGCACCTTGCCGTCCAGGGAAGTCACCGGAACCGCCAGCGACCAGGTGCCCTCCACCGACTCGTCTCTGACCTCGGCATAATGCGCCTCGGCGATCCCTTCGCACAATTCCTCCAGACGAGTGGCATCCGTCACCGTCTGGCTGGTGACCTGACGACGCTGGATGCGCTTAAGCAGCCGCCGTCTGCTCTCGGCATCCATCAACGCCACCAGCAGTCGTCCACTCGCCGTCGAATGAAGTTGGTCTGTCCAATGCTGTGGCGGAAAACGGAAGAAGTCGTCGCCACGCTGCAGGAGAGACAGGCACAGCAACTTGTCGTTCTCAATGACGCCCAAGAAGACCGAGCTGCCTGTCGTGTCCCGCAATTCCTTTAGGATGGGACGGCTTTTTTCTCGCAAAGTCTGCCAGTGGTCCGCCGCCTGGCCAAGATAAAAGCAGTGCGAACCCAGGCGATACCGTCGCGAGGAGTCCTGGCTGACCAGCCCCTGCGCATAAAGCGCACGCAGGATGTTCCCCACCGTCTGCGGGGACAAGCCCAGACGCTGCGCCAACACGCTTGGAGCCATCGTCGCCGGACTGCACTCCGCAAGGATGTCCAGAATCTTGATTGCCCTGTCCAAAGATTGGATCATGCTTTCCTATAATGCTGTTTTCATCGTAAATTTTCTTTAATATACAATATTATTTGATTTTCACCAAAATTCGTCTTAAAAACAATCACAAAGACCTGCATTCTTTCCCACGAAGAACTACTTGCTTGATGATTCGAAATCTTTGTTTGGGGATCCAATCTCCAAATCTTCTCACCGTCGCCAGTTCAGACGGGAATGTCATTGTCTCCATTGATTTTTGCCGCGCAAGCGATTATATTTGAATCTCAGCAAGTATTTTGGCAAAACCGAAAGCAACCACGGAGCCCCTGATGATAAAACAGCTACTTGTCTTTAGTCTTGCGGTCATGGCAACGGTCGCAGTCGTGGCGCAGGAAATGCGTGCCCCCGTAGTCTTCACGGATGCTCCAGGCAATGTCTTTTTCCAAGGCGACCAGCCAGTATTGCAGGCGACCGGCATGGCAAGCGACCTGAAATATGCGCTCTTGGACTGGCATGAAAAGGTTCTCCAGCAGGGCGATTGGCTGACGGCAAACGCGACATCGTTGACGTTTCCCGCCCTGCCCAACGGCTACTACATCGTCCGGCTTACCAACGAGGATGGCGATGTCGTTGCGGCGTTCAATTTCACCATCATTCCGCCTCCCGCATCCCGCAAGCGCCCCGCCAATCCCTTCTTCGGAATAGACTCCGCCCAGAGTTGGCTAGCGCAGCGTAGCAATTTCCAATGCCGGTGGTATGACGGGGATACTTTCCGCCTCGTCTCCGATCTCATTGCCTGGACTGGCATCCCGAATGTCCGCGAGCGCCTGGCCTGGAGCGTCGTGCATCCCTCGCCGGAGGAGTTCCAATATGGCCTGTATCAGGAGAACGCGAGGTTGCTCCACGACCGCAACATATTGATTTCCGGAATGTTCCATGATGCGCCAGCGTGGCTGGACACCCCCAATGGCATCCCTTTGAACCTGGCGGGAGTCTTCCGTGGTTGTCGCCAGCTAGCGCAGGACTTCGGCGAAGCAATGGGTGACTGGGAGTTCTGGAACGAGGAGGACATCGGCTTCACGAGTGTCCCCGTATGGGACTACACTGCCGTGCTGAAGGCCGCCAGCCTGGGCTTTCGCGCCGGAAATCCTGCCATCATCGTCGCGCCCGGCGCAACATGCGCCGGTGTGAACACCGCCTATCACCAGACGATGTATCTCAATGACGCCGCAAAATACACCGATGTCATGAACTACCACACCTATGCACCGCCTGCGGACTATGCACACCTCGCCTCTGAATTGAGGAAATTCCTTTCCAACAATGGGATTCCTAACCGAGCCATCTGGATTACTGAATGTGGGACCCAACAGGAGGGGCATTCAACCAAGGATGGAGTCATGCCGGGCTTCAAGGCGCATTCCCCTCAACAGGAGATGCTCCATGCGGAGTTCTATCCGAAGTCGCAACTCAATCACATGATGCAGGGCATCGCACGGAATTTCTTCTTCGTCTTCCCCCCTTACAACGAGGCAAATGGTCTCAAGGACTGGGGCGTGATGCGACGCGATGGTTCGGTGAAGCCCGCCTACGCCGCCATGTCCACGATGCTGGACCAACTGGCAGACGCACGGTTGCTCGGCGAGTTCAAACTGCGAGATTCGCTCCGTGCCTTCCTGCTAGAACACCCCGACCACTCGCAGACGCTGGTCTTCTGGCAGCTCTCGGCCGTAGATTCACACGCTGATCCGGCTACGCCAGAAGAGATTCTTCTTGACGTCCCCAATGGCACCTACACCTTGACCGACATGCTCGGCACCCCCACCAGCCTCCAGGTGACAGACGGCAAGGCACGCCTCACCGCTACCCGTTACCCCGCATATCTAAGCGGGCTGAGGGGCTTGTCTCCAACCGTCGAGGCATTGCCCGCCGGAGTCATCGACAAACATCTTGATCAAATTGAAGATGAAGACCTCACTATCATTTTCCGTGGGGAACTGGATGCCGAAGACTTTACCGTCACCGACCAGAAATCCACTGCCGAGATGGCGAGAACCGAGGGACGGATGAAAGTGATCATCTGGAATTTGAGCGAATTGCCCAAGACTGGAAATGTCATCGTCGTGGGAGGTGAATTTGAAGGGCTTCCGGAGGAAGTCACGCTTCCCCCGATGGGCAAGGCGGAATTCGAGGGAATCTTCCGCCCCGCTTTCCCGAAGGGCGAGTCCACTGGGCATATTGTCCTGTCCGGGCGGTTCGATGGCAAAACCACGTCCAAATTGGACATCCCTGTCAAGAATCTCGCACTCTTCCTGGAGAATTGCAAGTCGCTTCCGATGGACTGGCTGACGCCTCAAGCATGGGAACGGAATACCTCTGCAACTGGCTATCAGTGCGCGGTGGACAAGGCGGAGAAAGCCCTGCGATTCGAGGCCATCTGGGACAGCCCAGTGGACCGCTGGTTCTATCCGGTCCACCAACTCAAAGACGGCGAACCTGCCCGAAATTTGCAAGGCATCCAGTTCGAGGTCAAGACCACGCAAAACAAGGTGGAGAACGACGTCAAATGCGCATACGTGATGGTGGGGTACGACACGCCCGCCGATCCGCAGGTCCATGTCATTAATTTTGAGTACGGCGCACCGCTGACCACCTGGGAAGTACGTCGCGTGATGTTCGATCAGAGTCTTCCGCCAGATGCCACCATCCGTTTCATCCGCATCGGCTGCAATCCCTGCGGAACCCAACTAACCTATTGGATAAGAAATATACAACTATTTGCTGTAGAATGAAGTAGCGAATTAAAAAAGCGTTTCCCTTGACCTTTCCAGAGGTTTCTTGTCGTCCAAAAATCATAGGAAAACTAAGATTCGATTTCCTTTCCCGGCAACGAATTTGCAATATACCCCAAAACACATTACATTATCCCTGTAAGGGGTGGGGGTTTGCCTCCCTATATGGTACGCGCGCATAAGGCAAAATGAAACTGCAAGAAACATCGCGCTTGAATAGCCTCATAGCCAACTATGTATATACGGCAAGAGTGCCGCGGAAAAATACAAGATAGGGCATCGGCTAAAAGAGAGTTCTTTCGCGAATGGTTGGTTATTTTCGCAGGGTTCCGGTGCCCACGGCAATCCATTTGTAGGTACATAGTTCAGCGGGGCCGACCGGACCGCGGGCATGCAAGCGGTCGGTGCTGATGCCCACGACGGCGCCCATCCCATAGTCCCCGCCGCCGGAAAGCCGGGTAGAGGCATTGACAAGTACGGAAGCGGAGTCCACCTCGGCGGTAAAGCGCCGAGCCAGTTCCAGACTGGAGGTGATGATGCCATCTGTGTGGCCGGAGCCATGTCGAGTGATGTGTTTCACGGCCTCATCCAGCCCGTGAACGATTTTGATGGAGAGAATTGGCGCCAGATATTCGGTATCCCAGTCTTCCTCCGTGGCGGGAAGGCAGTCGGGCAGCAGTTTCTGCGTCTCCTCACACCCCCGTAGCTCCACGCCCTGCTTGCGCAATGCCTCCGCAATGGGCGGGAGAAGGCGTTTGGCGCCATCCGCATCCACCAACAGCGTCTCCAGCGCATTGCAGACCTCCACACGCTGGCATTTGGAGTTCACCACCACCGCAACAGCCATCGCGGGATCCGCGTCAGCGGCGACATACTGGTGGCAGATGCCATCGTAGTGCTTGAGCACGGGAATGCGCGTGCCCTCTGCCACCGCACGGATGAGCTGTTTTCCACCACGCGGAATTACCAAGTCCACATACGCATCCTGCTGAAGGAGTTCTGCAACCACACCATGATCGGTACGCTCGATCAACTGCACGGCATCGGCGGGCAGTCCTGCCTCCGCGAGCGCCTCACGCATCGCCTTTGCCAGCACCTGATTGGTGCGAATGGACTCGGAGCCACCTTTGAGGATGACTGTATTGCCGCTCTTGAGCGCAACCGCCGCCGCATCCGTGGTCACATTGGGTCGTGCCTCGTAGATGATGGCAATGACGCCGATTGGCACCGCGACCTTGCTGACCTGCAACCCGCTGGGCATCGTGCGGCCTTCCAGGACACGGCCCACCGGATCCGGCAGAGCGGCGGCCTCGCGCAGACGATTCAGCATATAGGCGAAAATCTTCTCGTTGATTTGCAGGCGCTTGCGGAAGGCGGGCGAGAGGTCCGGCGCAGCCGCCAAATCCTCCTCGTTTGCCACGAAAAGCGCATCCTTGACTGCCAGCAATTTGTCCGCCATGCGATTAAGGGCATCCTGTCGAGCCGAGCCGGAAGCCACCGCCAAGGCGCTTCTGGCGGCCTTGGCATCCTGCGCCATTTGAAGAATGGTCTTTTCCATAACTGTTATTTAAAGAAATTGGGTCTCATTTCACGCATTCCGCGCACTCCGAAGGGTATTTCGGGACTGCACCAGGGATTGAGGGTAGCGGCGAAGCCGGAGGCGTCGAGCGCCTCGGCCATGCCGTCTCGCCAGGCTTGCAGCAATGCGGGGTCGCGGGAATACTCTGCCATGTCCTTGACCAGCTCCTCGGGGACAGACAGGGCGATTCTGGCCTGATCAATCCAGTTCTCCAGGTCGTCGGGGTGGCGGCCTGGGGCGTTTTCTGCGGTCAGGATGGCCTCTTTGAGCAGGCAGGCGTAGGCGTAGTCCTCCATGCCGTCGCGGTAGTTCTCCATGCGGATGGATGGCAGAGGATGGAGGTCTTTGTCGCAGTAGAAGAGCGAGCCGTCGCCGTGCCAGGTGCGGAAAGAGACGGGATTCCAGGTGGTATAGGGCCCCTGGGATTGGTCGATGCCCGGGTTCTTGTTCCAGATAGTCGTGGCATAGTAGAGGAAGCCGTCGGGCTGGTATTTGGCACTCATGGCGCCTTGAATGAGACGGGATTCGATGGCGGGGCTCTCCACGAACCAGTTGGCGTAGGGCGGATTCGGACTCACGCAGATATACCACCAGATGAAACGCCCCTGGGCACGGGCGACGGCCACCTTGACGGGGTCGAATCTCGGAGTGAGCGGACACCAGGCGTCAATGGACTTGACCACGGTGTCCACGCCAAAGCTGTGGTCGTAGCTGGTGGTCATGGTGACAATGCCAGGGAATGCCTCCTTGAGGGCCTTGGCGCAGCGCTCCAGGATGGGGAACTGCCCTTCGGACTGCTCGTCGAAACCATAGATGTATGCGTAGTCGAGCAGCCCGAAGGCCTTGGCTTTTTCGTAGGAGACACGCAGACGGTCGATGGTCTTGGCCATTGCCTCGTCAAAATGCTCTTCGGAGATGCCTCCGTTGAAGACATTGCCGAGATTGAATGCCACGAGACGTCCCTGCCGGTGGAGGTGTTCGAGGACATCCCAGTCCGGCTCGCCCATCCTGTAGAGATTGTCGTAGTCCATCTTGTAATCCGCCAGGAAGTCCGCATACTCGAATTTGCGGCGTTCCCAAAGGTCGTCCTGACCGGCGAACTGGGGCGGGCGGCTGAAGGAGATGGCGGTGGGCAATGGAGAGCAGTCCGGCAGAGTGAAGGAGCGCACCTTCACGGTTAGGGCGATTTCCATTGGTGACTGACCATCGGCGGTGACGGAAATCGTACCGTGGTAGGTGCCTGGCTTCTGGAACTTCGGCGCATAGATGCGTACCCAGAAGCTCTGGAGGTCGTCCTCTGCGATGTCGCAGGAGGTCAGACCGTTTAAAATCGGATCTGGATACCAGCCAACATATTCCGGCTGGTTGTCGGGACGCCATTTGGTCTGCACGAAACCGATTACCTGCGCAGAGACACCGCCAGCGGGGATGAACGCGCCATCGTCGGCCATCAGATCGCTGACCGTGACGGCGACATTCTTCAGCGGCTGACGCGCATACACCGCCACCTGGAAGTTCTCGTATTCGTTGCGGGCGAGGCTGACGGCGTGGCTTTGCGTGCCCGTCACCTCGAAGGGCATGTCTTTCGGGAAGAGCCGCACATCGCCGGGGGCGACTCCCACCAGCATTTCTGACGTGGCGGTGCCCGCCGCCTCAGCGGAGCGTTCCAGGGCCATTACGGAGGGCACACGCCGAAGGGCGCGGGAGGTCATCTCCGCCTCCAGCAGACGAAGGTGGTAGCCTTCCTGGTCGAAGACTTCAGTGTCCAATTCGCCTCGAAGGTCCTGAATGCGCTTCGTGAGTTTGGACAACCCGGCTGTCAGTCGTGACTGAAGCCCTTCATCCGCCTGGGCGGAGAACTCCTGAAAGCTGTCCTCCAGCTGTTTCTGGCAGTCGTCAATCGCCTTGTATGCCAATGGTTTCATGGCGTTTTGGTAGGCAAGGGAATACTCTGGCAAAGGCTCGCCGGGACGTAGCAATACTTGTCCCGCCACATAGAATTCCACCTCGCAGACAGGGCGCTGGGTGAAGAAATGGAGGATCGTAATGTCCTTCAAGTCCGAATATCTGGACAGCTGGGTCATGGAGATTTCCACTCGCGCGAAGCCATGGGCCGCCAATGACGGTGGCGTAGTCAGGAGACTCTTGCGGAAGGGCTTTTTCGAGTCGGAGATGTAGATGGAGAAACGCACATCGCCGTCCGAGGCATTCACCAGGTCAATGACCAGCCGGTCATATTCCGACCAGTCGGTAACCGCCGGCTTGAACTCGAAGGCGGGCCACTGCTCGCCCTTTCCTGGATACTTCGGCGTGGTGAAACGGATGCCGGTGTTGCCATCCGCAGAGACGATCTGGTCTTCAAGGGTCAGGGTGTCGGTGGACGGTGTGCGAATCTTGACCGTGGTCTCCGGTGTGAGAATCGACGTGGCGGCGGAGGCCGAAAAGGCAATGGCAAACGCAAAGACAGTTAGCAGATGGGTTAAGAGAAGTTTCATGGCGATGTACGACTGAAAAGCCATTCGGGAATAAGAAAAAGGGGAACCTGAAAAAACAGCGACAGCATTCCCATTCTTTGATAAAAATGGGAGAATCGTCACTTCAGTGAAAGCTTCAGCCACGATACAGCCATGCCTCAGCATGCCCGGACGTCGCACTGAGAACAAGCGTGTAAGGTGTTTGCGAAGTGCGCAGAAGTGCCTCAATGGACAGTCCGGCGAGGTATCCAGCAGCTCCGTGGAGCTGGAGAGCAATGGCAACCTCGCAAAGCGGTATGGAAGCGAGGGTATCCACGAAGAGCGTCCCGCGCCCGCGTCGCGAGCCGTGGGTGATATAGTCCTGCCAGTAGGCAGGATTGCTGTAACGGGTTCCATCGCCGCCGGAGCCGATAATGGTGATTTCCTCTGGACGCCAAACATTTCCCACGCGCTCCTTGAGTTTGGCGGCGGCGAGGATGGCGTGCTTCACGGCAAGGCTGGCACGACGGAAGTCTGCCGAGCCTTCGGCTGAGAGCACCCCGCGCGCAATCAGCGCATCCCGTTCCGCACCAAGCTGTTCTTCTGAAGTTGTGTCAGCTTCCACAGCAAGCAGTTGCGGTCTCGGAAGCGTTTTCGCGACAGAGCCTTCCTTCGACAGTGGGATATCCTGGTCAGTGAGTAGCAAGGCATTGTTCAGCCCCCCAAAACCGGCGTTGAGGCTCAATACGGTATGCGCGTCTGATGGGAGCCGTCGTGCAGTCGTGGCAACCGCGTGCTCCGCGCCCTGGGCAGGAGTTTCCAGCCCCGCCTGCGGTGGAAATTGACGGGCACGAAGAATCTCCATTGCGACAATCGTCTGCAAGACTCCAGTGGCACCCAGGGTATGCCCGATATTTCCCTTTAAAGAGAAGAGTGGGAGCCGATGGCCAGGGAAAGCAATCTGAAGCGCATTGAGTTCAGCCTGGTCGTTGTAAATCGTTCCGGTCCCATGACCAATGACTGCGGAAGGAGTCATTTCCCGAGGAACCGCACGACGGATGGCCTCTGCCAGCCAGGTTCCGCTGGCGTCCGGCGCGGTGATATGCGCAGCGTCACAACTCTCGCCATAACCGGCCAGACGTGCAAAAATGCCCTCGGCAGGCTTTTCACGGCTTACAATGACGACAGCGGCGGCTTCGCCTAGCGCCATGCCGTTGCGGTTGGCATCGTAGGGCTTGGGGAGGTCGTCGGTCAGTGCGCTCAGCGAGCCGAAACCGGAGGTCATGAATTCGGAACACTGGTCGCAGCCCACCACCAGCGCGGAGTCAATTTCGCCGCGAGCCACTGCATCCCCCGCCAGACAAATGGCGCGTTGCCCAGAGGCGCACGCCGAGGAGACCAACAGCGCCTCGTCGGCTCCGAAGAGTTCCTTGGCGTAGGCGAAAAGTGACTGCGGGCTGTCCGGCTCGGGAGCGCCGCCTGCGGTCACCAGGTCGATATCGCCTACAGTCGTTGCCAGATAAAGACGTTGGGGCAGCTTTTTAGGGAGTTTCACACGCAGGGCATTCAGCAGTCGATGCGCACGAGGACAACGCGGCGACAAGGCGCTGCGTTCCGTTTCGGCGTAACGCTCGTCAAACTCCTCATGGTCGTCAATCTGATGACAGACCCCCAGGCGGCGGCCATGTGACTCGAAATGCAGCGGCCCGCTGAAGCCACGCCGACCTTCCAGCAATGCCTGGAAGAAGTCATCTGGCGTGTCAGCGAGCGGAGTCACGACTGCTGGAGAAGTAAGATACGTCATAAATTGTCAGCTATTGTCTGAAGTTGTCAATTCGGCAAAGTCACCATTCCGCCAGTGATTTTGGCATTCGATCCAGAGAGACGGCGGAGCCAGACAGGGCTGGCGAGTGTCGAGTTCGACGAACATCTGGACAGTGTAGCCGGTCGCCACCAAGGTTCCATCCGCCTTGTGAAGTTCGTATTCGACATTGAGCCGTGCACCGTCATTCCAGAAGAGTCGCGCGGTGACAGAAAACTGCTCATCAAGTTGGAGTGGAGCATGATAATCCACATGTGCCTGAGCAACCGGCGCCCCCAGTCGCGCGGAAAAATAACATTCATACGACAACCCGATGCGCCACATCAATTCGGTATGAGCCTCCTCGAAGAAGCGCAGATAGTTACCATGCCAGGCAATAGCCAGCGCATCGACTTCGCTGAAGCGCAAAGTCCGATGAATGGTGAGTTCCAGCGGTTCGGGAGTATCCGCCTCATGAGTGAAAAAGTGTTGTCTGCGGCGCATGGCGATAAAATAGGTAATGCGAAATGTCCAGAATCAGCAATTGTGGTTTCATTTAGTGGAAAAGGGCTTCGGGGAAATCTGGACCGCACTCCGAAGTGGTTCCAGCAGGTCATCCGGAACATTGAGGTTGCCGTAGCCGACACCCAGCTCAACCCGCTTGAAACGGCTGCCGTGGTAATCCGAACCGCCCGAAACCAGCAGCCCGAACTCCTTGGCTATCTGAAGCGCGGTGCGCGTTTGGGTTGGCGTATGCAGGGGATAATACGCCTCGATGCCGTCAAGACCGACGTCTTTGAGTTCCAAGGCAATGCGGTGCATTTGGATATTCGTGAAATGACCGCGGGTGAAAGGATGCGCCCAAATGGCAGCGCCGCCCATGGAATGAATCGCCGTTATTGCCTCGGCGGGGGTCGGTAGCTGACGGTGTATGTATGCGGGCTTCCCTGAGGCAAGCAGGCGTTCAAAGCCCTTTTGCACATCCGGGACATGGCCGTTTGCGACCAACGCCGCCGCGATGTGCGGCCGCCCTAACACTGCACCGTCGCACTGCGCCCGCGCATCTTCCATTGTGATCTTGAACCCCAGTTCATTAAGCCGGTTGATGATCTCCGCATTGCGTTCCTCGCGCCAGCGAATGACATTCGCCAGCAGACCACGCATTTGAGTCTCGTCACCAGTCAGATATAGCCCAACGATGTGGTAACTGCGGTTATGATTGTCCGCTTCGCAGGCCGCCAGTTCTATGCCGGGGACCGCCTCGACCGCCACCTCACGCGATGCCTGGAGGAATTCTGACAGACCGTCAAGTGTATCATGATCGGTAAGCGCCAGTGCCCTCAGACGTCGCCGTTGGGCCTCGTGAAGCAGTCCCGTAGGGGTCAGCGAACCATCCGAGGCTGTGCTATGGCAATGCAGGTCAATCAAAATGGAAACCAGTTGGGAAAAGCAGATTATATTGAGACAACAGGCAGTTTTGCCGTTCGATATGCGGACAATCAATTTGACCCGCACCGAAGCAATTTCGACATGACATAAACTGTAATCTTTTTTTCCCAATCTGCCGATGATTGGCCCAAAGGTCTGCATTTTCCCACTCTTGGCTTGGCTGCTATTTGCCTGGCCACTTCCGCTGTTCGCCGCCAAGGCACTGTCCTTGCGTTCCTGTCAAAAGCAATTCACGCACTCCGGGGCAGGTTCCCCTGTCGCGCTGGAAACGGCGGGAAATACTGACATGTTGCATTTTCGGGCACGTTTCACTGCGGAAGGCAGCGAGCGGGCATGTTGGGATTTGCCATGCCATTTGGACCTCTCGCAGTGCGCCGCCGTAAAGTTGCGTGTCAGATATCTCAACACGCACCTGACCAGCCAATTATGCATTTATCTGCAGACCGCCGGCGGCTGGCAGCGCGCCGTCGTCACCCCTCACGCCACCGGTCATTGGGAGGACATCATCATCCCCAAGAGCGACTTCCTGCCTGAAAATCAGGCCAACGCCTCGTGGAACGCCTGCATTCGGCTCCGTTTGGATGCCTGGTGCGCATCGCCCGGCACCTTTTCCTTCCACCTCGCCAGTCTGGAGTTTCTGTCAGCAAATGCCTCCATTGCCCTACTGCGTAGTGGCTTGCATGAAAATATTGACGAGGCGAAACGCCGCGAGGCGCTGAGACATTGCCAGAAATTCGGCGAGGCATTGGCCACTGGCGGAATCTATCCTGCGGTCATTGACGAGCCGGATGCGACCGCGACTGCGCTCCGCGAATATCAATGCGTGGTGCTGCCCGCCGCCGAACAGACCTCCGCAGGCACCACCCAGCAGTTGTGCACCTATCTCCGCCAAGGCGGACACCTTGCCGCCTTCTACGCACTGCCCGCCAAGCTATCCTCCGCAATGCATCTTCCCCAGGGGAAATTCACCCGCGCCGCCACGCTGCCCAAGCCTCTTGCTCAGGTCACCACCACAGGCGGGGCGACATTCCGACAGGCCTCTGGCGCATTTTTGGCTGTCGCCGCCAATCCCTCCGACCAGTTGCGCATCCGCGCGTGGTGGACAGACATTACCGGACATCGCACGCAATGGCCAGCCATCCTCCAAAGCCCGCAGGGACTATGGATGACCCATGTCTATCTCCACCAGGATCCCGACCACGCCATTCCCGTCCTCCTGGCGCTCCTGGAGGAGTTGGTGCCTGGTCTGCGCAAAACTGCCGCCGCCACGCTCTGCCAGCAGGCGGACTTCGCCCTGGCCAACGCAGGGCGGAAAACTCCCCATGCCGGCGCTCGCCGCGCCCTCGCCCAAGCCCGTGACGCCCAGTCACGACATGACTACTATGCCACCCGCAATGCCGTGCAGCGCGTCTTCAGCGAACTGGCAAACGAGAATGTACCGACATTGACTCGCTGGGACGAGGAGTCCACGCGCACTACTGAAACGCGTGGCGTCTGGATGCTCTCCGCCACTGGACTGCCCGACCAGAACTGGGGCACCACCCTGGGGCAGCTGTCGCAGGCGCACTTCAACACCATCTTCCCTCGTTTTCTGACCCCCTACGGCGTGGCTTGGCGCAGCACTCATGCCGCCCGTCTGCCAGGCGTATCAAAAGCCGGCGACCCCGTGGGCGAGTGCCTCGCCGCCGCCAAAAACCAGCATTTCAAGGTTCATGCTTGGGCGTGTCTGCTCAGTGTCGAGGATGCCCCTGCTGAACTCCAAAAGACCTTCCGGGAAAACGACATCCTGCAACGCAATTATCAGGGGAAGCAAGTACTGTGGCTCTGCCCCTCCCGCAAATACACCCACGATTTGCTCACCAGTCTGGTGCGGGAACTCGCCAGAGACTACGCCTTGGACGGCATTCAACTCGATATGCTCCGCTACCAGGGAAGCGAGACCTGCTATTGCTCCACCTGCAAGGAACTCTTCTCCCGCCAGGTCAATCGCACTTTGACGAATTGGCCTGCATGTACCCGTGACCCTCTCGCCCTTCAGCGGCAATGGGAGGAGTTCCGCTGCCAGCAAATCACGCAACTGCTCCGGGAACTTGTCGAGGCAGCGCATGCCGTACGGCCAGGACTAATCATCTCGGCGGCGGTTTACCCCGAAGTCGGTTCCGCGCACCGCAATGTCGGGCAGGACTGGCCGGCATGGCTAAAAAAAGGTCTTCTGGAGTTTGTCAGCCCGATGAACTACCAGGCGACCACCAACCAGTTCCAGGCCTACCTGACCCAGCAGGGGGAGACGCTGGGGCTCCGCGCCTCTGACCAATTGCTGCCCGGCATCGGTTTGAGTGTCAAGAACCTCAGTGCCGATGAGGTCAGACGACAAATCCAAGCCACCCGAAACGCTGGCCTTAATGGATTCATTTTGTTTGAATACAATGCCCAAAGCGCACCGACGATTGTTCCAAATTTGATGAAATAGCGGCAAGGCGCATTACATTATGCGAATTGCCTTTACCCATACTGCTCCCCTGCAAAAATGAACACTGAAGAACTGCTGAAACTTTTCCAGACCGCCAACGAGCCGGATGACTTGCTTGAGGCATTCCAAGGTCTGCTGGATCATCCTGACGACGCCGTTGCGCTGGTCAACGAGCGGCTTGCCGCCGCCGCCGCCAACCCTGCCACGCTGGCTGACGAGGACGCACGCAAACAGCTGCGGTGCATTTTCCTGCTGGCCGGGATGCTTGGTCGCGCTGAACTCTACCAGCCCGTCCTCTATCTCGTCTGCCTCCCCGCTTTCCATGAACAAGTGGACAAGGAAGATTTCCTGGTCACTGAGCTCTCCCGCATCTTCGGGTTGCTTTCGCCTGCCCATTGCCTTGCGGAACTCCAGGCAAAGACGCTGGATGCGACGGTGCCCACGCCCGTGACCGAGCAGCTTGCGCTGACCATCGTCTTCCGCTGGCTTGCCGAACGCGATTCCGACCGGGACTTCCAGGCGACCGTCCAGGCATTGCTGGAGCAGTTCCCGCCGGAGCGCGTGACCTACGACCTTGGAATGGCACTCATCATTGACGCCATTGCGGTCGCCGGCGAACAGTTGCGCCCCCAAGTGATGGACTTCTATCAAGCCAACCGGGAAACGCTCTCTTCTGATTTGCCGGAAAAGAACCTCAAGAGCTTCTTTGACCTCGGCAAGCAGCGAGTAAAGACCATGCTTCGCGGAAACTACCTGGGGAACTACGGTGGTTTGCCTGGCGAACTTCAGCGGATGCTCCACCAGCCGCCTGCAACTGAAGAAACCGCCTCCGTGCGCAAAACCCTCCCGCCTATTGTGCGTGACCGCCCGAAGGTGGGCCGCAATGACCCATGTCCCTGTGGCTCTGGGAAGAAGTACAAACACTGCTGCGGAAGATAACTTCAACGCTCGGGAAAGTCCCCTGCCCTTTAGCCTCAAGCCATAAGCCTTAAGCACCATAGATGTCCAGCCAAGCCAAAATCATCGCCGCGGCGGATTTGCCCGCATGGCGCAACCGGATGCGTACCGAGAACCGTCGCGTGGTGGTGACCAACGGCGTCTTCGATTTGATGCACCGAGGCCATGCGACCTACCTCGAACAGGCCGCCGACTTGGGTGACTGTCTGCTGGTGCTGGTGAATGACGACGCCAGCGTGACCGCGCTAAAGGGTCCTTCTCGCCCCATCGTCTCAGAGCAGGACCGCGCCGCAATGGTCGCCGCGCTGGAATGCGTGGGCGCCGTATCCGTCTTTCATGGTCCCGTGGCAGCAGACGCCTTGCGTGCCGCCGCGCCAGATGTATATGTGAAAGGCGGCGACTACACCGTGGATTCCCTCAACCGCGATGAATTTGCAGCCCTCCAGGCCTGCGGCTCTGCCATCAAAATTCTCCCGCTGGTGCCAGGCTGCTCCACGACTACCATCATCAATCGAATCATGACTCCGCAGACGCTCTTCGGCACCACCGGCAAAGCTGCCACGCTCGACGAACGGCTGGCGCCGATTTTCGGACGTCGCTCGGTGCGGGAATTCCTCCCCCGGGCCGTCGAACAGCGCGAAATCGCCGCACTTTTGGAGGCCGCCATGGCCGCACCCTCCGCCCGCGCAACCTATCCGGCCGAGTTCATCGTTCTCAATGACCCCGGACGCCTCAACGCCGTCGCAGAGTTCCTCCCCAACGGACGGTTCCTCGCCAAGGCGCCGCTGGGCCTTGTGGTCTGCGGAGACCTCTCCCGCGCCTGCCACGGCGAACTCTCCTATCTGATTCAGGACTGCTCCGCATGCATCGAGAACCTGCTGGTCGCCGCGCATCTCCTTGGTCTGGGCGCCTGCTGGCTGGGCGTACACCCAAACGCCGACCGCGTGGCACATCTCAAAGAGTATTTCCAGTTGCCGGAAAGCATTATCCCCATCTCCGCCATCGCCCTCGGCTGGCCCGCCAAGACGCCCCCGCCACGCACCAACTACGATGCTTCACAAGTGCATCTAAATGATTGGTAATAAAGAAGATATATGTATTAATACCCCCTTGCCACCGACGCCCGTATCGCAGGAAAATGATTCTGCGCAAACGAGTTTGCGTTTGGGCATCATTCTGTGCCTCATCATCACGGCAATCTATGCTCCCTCGCTGAACGCACCCTTCCTGGTCAACTGGGACGACGGTGCGTTCATCCTCAACAACCCGCAGATGGAGTGGACCTGGGAGAATGCTAAATACTATCTCTCGCATCCCTATCAGAATCTTTATACTCCTACGCCGATGCTCTCCCTGATGGCCGACAAGGCGGTCTTCAACAACCATCCTTTTGGCTACCGCTTCCACAATCTCGGAGCACACATCCTCGCCGCGCTTATCCTCTTCGCCATTCTCCGAAAACTCCGCGTCCCCCCCTGGGGAGCCTTTTTCGGAGCCTTGCTCTGGGCAATCCACCCCCAACGCGTCGAGTCCGTCTGCTGGATTGTGGAGCGCAAGGACCTGGCGTGCGCACTCTTCGGCAGCCTTGCCGTCTATTGCTTCCTCATCGGGCGTGACGCCAAACGCCCCTGGCTCTGGCAACTTCTCGCCGTCCTCGCAGCCTTCATCTCCTTGGGCGGCAAGCCCGCCTCCGCCGCACTCCCCGGAATCTTTCTTTTGCTGGCATACGCACTTGACCACGGCGACTGGCAGCATATTGCCAAAGACGTCACAATCCCCGCCATTGGCTCCTTCCTCGCAGTCTTGTTTGTCATCTTCATGACAAAGCAAGACAATTCTGGACAATTCGAGACAAGGTTCTTCGTTATCGCCCATAACCTCGGCTGGTATCCCGTCACCGCACTCCTGCCGTGGCCCCCGCTGAATCCCATCTACCCTGCCATCCGCGGCTGGGGGGAGGCGTTGCCGTGGCTCTTTGGCGGACTGGTATTGGCAGTCGCGATTCTGCTCCTGGCATATAAAGTCCATCGGCACTGGGCACCAGGCATTATCGCAATATTGTTGGTTGGCGGCACGATGCTCCCTGTACTGGGCCTCCTGCGCTACACCGACTTCGACTACTGCGACCGCTACAACCACATCGTCTCGATGGTCTTGTGGGGCAGCCTCACGGTGCTGTTCGGCAAGACGTTGCTGGAAGGCCGTTCCCGCCGCCTCGGCATGGCATTGCTGACCGTCTTGGCGCTGGCAGAGGGCATGACAACGCTCTTCTACCACCAGACCGTCTGGCAAAGCGACGACGCATTGGCAATCTACTGCCTCACCCGTCCCGGCGAACCCAACCTCAAGGCGCTTGAACTCGGATTGACGACGGGCTGTTCCCACGCCAGCCCCAATTTGCTGCTCGCAACTGCCAAGGCTTATCAGGATTACCCGGAACTGCAGATGGTGGACGGGAAGGAGGTCCCCGCCGATCTTCGAAACCTGATTTCATGGTCATTGGTCGCTCATGCAAATTTCCTGATGGACAACCGGAAGGACGCCAGCCCGTTGCTGGCCTTGGTGGAGGAATACCTTGAACCAGCCGCCCAACAGTCGTTTTCCATGCATTATCTGGCCGAATTCCTCTATCGCGACCTGGCTGCCATCGCCGCAGACCGCCGCGACAAGGACGCCGCACTCCATTACCTCGAAATGGAGGCAAAATATCTCCCGCCAAACCCCGACCACCCCGCCACAAAACAAAATCGATTCCTCCGCGAAAGACTCGCGGAGTGAAATTCATATTGTCGCTTTTGATATCGGGGAAAGGGAGCCGATTTTTACAAAATTGTCATCCAAAGTCGCGAAAATGTACAATTTTGTACAAAATTGTCTCCGTTCAGTCCCATTTTATACGACTTGGCATTTTTTTTGCTAACTAATACAATCCGTTTTTTATTCCACATCAACCCATACTACAGGAATTCATCATGTCTTCCAGCAAGGACTACATCGCAAAAGTCATGGGCCAGGTCGAGGCCCGCAACGCAAACCAACCGGAATTCCTCCAGGCCGTCAAAGAGGTTCTGAGCACCTTGGCGCCCGCCCTGGACCGCAACCCGAAATTCGAGGCGAACAGCATCCTGGAGCGCCTGGTTGAACCGGAACGCCAGCTCGCCTTCCGTGTCGCGTGGCAGGACGACACTGGCAAGGTCCAGGTCAACCGCGGCTTCCGCTTCGAGTTCAACAACGCCATCGGCCCGTACAAGGGTGGTCTGCGCTTCCATCCCAGCGTGAACGCCTCCATCCTGAAGTTCCTGGGCTTTGAGCAGATCTTCAAGAACGCCCTGACCACCCTGCCAATGGGCGGCGGCAAGGGCGGCTCCGACTTCAACCCGAAGGGCAAGTCTGATGCCGAAGTCATGCGTTTCTGCCAGGCATTCATGACCGAGCTCTACCGCTACATCGGGCCGGACACCGACGTGCCCGCGGGTGACATCGGCGTGGGCGGCCGCGAAATCGGCTACCTCTTCGGACAGTACAAGCGCATCACCAACACCTTCGCCGGCGTGCTGACCGGCAAGGGCTTGAATTGGGGCGGTTCCTTGATTCGCCCGGAGGCCACTGGCTACGGCTCGGTGTACTTCTCGGCGGAAATGCTCAAGACCCGCGGCGAGTCCCTGGAAGGCAAGGTCTGCGCTGTTTCCGGCTCCGGCAACGTCGCGCAGTACACTGTCCAGAAGCTCATCCAGCTGGGCGCCAAGCCCGTCACCATGTCCGACTCCAACGGCACGGTCTATGACCCGGAAGGCATCACCCAGGAGAAGCTGGAGTGGATCAAGGAACTCAAGAACGTCAAGCGCGGACGCATCAAGGAATACGCCGACTACGCCAAGGGCGTGCAATATTTCGAGAACGCGCGACCGTGGAGCGTGAAATGCGACTGCGCATATCCCTCCGCCACCCAGAACGAAATCTCCGAGGAAGAGGCCAAGACCCTCGTCGCCAACGGCTGCAAGCTGGTCTGCGAAGGTGCGAACATGCCTTCCACTCCAGGTGCCATCCAGGTCTTCCAGGGCAACGGACTCCTCTACTCCCCCGGTAAGGCATCCAACGCCGGCGGCGTGGCCACCAGCGGTCTTGAAATGTCGCAGAACTCCGAACGCCTCGCCTGGACGGCGGCCGAGGTGGACGAGAAGCTCCACGGCATCATGGTCACCATCCACAAGAACTGCTATGAGACCGCAAAGGAATATGGCCTGGCCGGCAACTACGTCGCCGGTGCCAATATCGCCAGCTTCCTCAAGGTCGCCAACTCCATGCTCGACCAGGGCGTGTACTAAGGCTTAACAGCTATCAGGTTTAAAGTCATCGGGCCGGTCCCAGTTTTTGAAGAACTGGAGCCGGTCCGTTTTATATGTACGACCTCCCGCCTGGCTGGTCAGAAGCCTTCCAGAACCTCCAAGGCGCCAATAACCTTTGGCTATGTTCTCCGAGAGGGCACTTTATTTGTGGAAAAGATGTGGTGTGTCTCCTTTTGATTGCGCTACAAAGTCATTCATTTCCAGCCGAAAAAACAAGCCTTCCGAAGAGATTCATGTTGTGGAAACCTGGCGGACTCCAGGACTGTTGCGTTGGATTGCCATGACGATGCTCGCGGCAGAAATTCACGCGCCATTCGAAATCCTTGCGGGGCTTGACGCTGTTTCCACTCGTTTCCTCCCAAAGTTCCTTGAACGGTATGATGATTTCGGCGGTCCACGAGAAGTCGTCTGGGCGGCTTATCGCGAATTTCCAGTCAGGGTTCCAGTCGGCGACCCGTTCCGCTTTCTGGGGTGCGTCCCAGATATGCCCATCGAAGTCCAGGGCCAGATGACGGTAGGCGGTCCAGCCCTTGTTGCCCAGAAAGAACTCGAGCACATCGTCGCCTTTGAAGATTTGGAGGTCGTCGTGCGCGCCGATGGCGGAAGAGGCTTGAAGCGGTTTCGGCGAACGGCAGACGGCTCCGATGACCAGCGCGTCTTGGGTCCATCCAATATGAAGCACAGCGCGGTCATTGTCAGGCGGGAGGGTGCTATCGCTCCTCATAAGGACGATTTCCGCCGCCTCGTTCCAGAGGTCCTCGTCGAGAATGCCGTCGAGGCGTGGCTCGCTGGCAAGGAACGGGAGGGTGACCGTAGGCACCTTCTCGACGGGGATGGTGCGGAAGCGAATCCAGTCGCCGTCAAAGACTATGCGTCGGAAGCCATGGCCGAGGCGGTCGAAGGCGACGCTGGTGTTGTCGCCGCTGGAGAAGAGGATATTCTTCCACATAAAGGCGAAACTGGTGTGGGTATGGCCCGAAAGATAGGCGATGACGGGCGAGCCGTCCAGCTGTTCCAGCAGCCATTTTCGACGTTCCATTGGCAGATTGTAGTATCTTTCGGGTTCGTCCGGCGACTCGACGAAGACTGGCGCATGGGCGGCAAGAACGAGACGTTTTCCAGATTCTCGCGCCTTCGCCAATTCCTCCAGGAACATCGCATCCATTTGCGCCGTCTCGTCCGTGGGGTGCTGCCACAATTCCGAGTCCAGAACCACCAGGCGGTAATTCCCGCCGGGAAGATCCGCCGCATAGTAGGAGGGACCGAACATCTCCAGCCATTGCGCTCGCGATTGGGCCACCTGCGCGATGTCGTGGTTGCCTGGCACCAGGAACACCGGGCGTTTGAGATGTGAAAGTTCCTGCTGGAAGAACTCCATGTTCTTGCGGGAGGTGTAATGCATCATGTCCCCGCAGATGACCACGGCCTGGCAGTCGCCACTGTTGAGAATGGCGATTTCCTGGCGAAAGCGCTCCAGTTCGTCGTCCCAGTCCATGAAGCCAATCTGCGGATCGGTCAGCTGGGCGAGAATCAGTGGCTTTTGGGGGGCTTCACTCTGGTTTGGCACATTTTGCGCCAATGCAGAAATGCCAATCAGCAGGACGGCGACGGCAAACAAGAGTTTCTTCATCTTTTGAAAATACCTATGTTTTTCAAGTGGACACCTGACAAACAGCCTGGAGCTGAGAATTGAGACCTAACGGGAACCCGGCAAAAGCCGAGTCTCATGGCACCGGAACGCTGACTTGCCGTACTTCCACGCCGAAACGCCCGAGCTTGACTGGAATCGGCACAATTCCCTGTGGGGCAATAGCGGTCTCGACCTCAGACTCGGAGGTGTTGACGATAATGACAGTGTGGTTGCCCGCGACGGTCTTCATCCACCATTCGATTTTCGCATCGCCCACTTCGACGGTTCCGGACTGCGTGGGACCCTCCGCATTGAGGACCGGCCGCAGAGAACGCACCTCCGCGACAACCCGGCAGAGGTCGCCCCAGGTACGCGGATTCTGTGCGGCGGTCATCCAGTCCGACGCCGATTTGGCATACCACCACCACCAGAGACCATTGACCTCCTGGGTGATGCCGACCAACGCGGCAGCGCGCATCCAGTCGTAGTCCGGCTCGAATTTGTCCCAATCGACTGGCTCATGGCTCTTCTTGAGCTTGGACTGCTTTTTATCGTAGCAGTGGATGAGCAGGGTGACGGGCGAGGCGTGCAGAAGTCTGTCGCGATGCTCCGCGATGGTCGTCACAATCTCCGCAGGCTTTGCGTATGACTGCGTCCAGTGCGTGTCCCAGGTCTTGCGGTAGGCGTTCATGTTGTCCCCCCAGGTGGTCATCACGACGGGGTGATAGGGATCCAGTTGCCTCAGCAGTTCCGCGAAGGCGGTGAGCAGTTTTGGCGGGACATAGTAGGCGGGCACCTCCGGCTCGTCAAAGAGATACCAGCAGAAGAGCCCCGGATGGCCGGCCAAAGCCCCCACGCGTTTCGCCAGCAGCTCAAAGTTGCCCTGGACGATGCCGTTCTTGCTGTAGTTCCCGCGATCGAAGCCGATAAACACGCGCAGTCCGGCGGCGACTGCGGCATCCAGGTACTGCCTGGCGGCCTGTTCGTCTTGTGCGCCCTCAAAGCGGTAGTCGTGGACGACCTCGAAGCCGGCGGCCTTCACCTCCGGCATCTCGGCGGGCTTGACCTGGTAGATGCCCAGCGGAAAGATGCGTTCGCCATTCTCCGTATAATGACCGTCCTGGTCGATGGCGACGACCTTCTCCGGCTTGGGTGCGCAGACAATCCAGACCTTGTGGTTCTCGACGGCGCCGTTCTGCGCGGTGGCGGTGATGAGAATCGTATTCAGGCCATCCTTCCACCCGCCCTGAGGGAGGATTTGCCAGTGCCCGCCGGAGGGCAGAGCCGTTACCTCAAAAGTTCTTGACGGCGGGTCGAGGTCGGAAACGGTGATTTCTGGAAGACCATCCTCTGCCGTGACCGCAAATGTGTAGCCGTCGGATGGATTCAGCAATCGCGTATGGCTGGCGGAAATCTGCGGCGGGAGGCAACGGGCATCCGATGGAACGTCAATGGTGAAACGGTAGGGAGTGGGGTCGGGATTTCCGAAGGTATTGACCCGCCAGTACCAGATGCCCGGCTGGAACGCTTCGCGAAGTTGCAGACGCTTCTCCACTTCGACAGTATAGGCGGCGGTCTCCCCCGCAGGAAAATCAGACTGTTGGGATAGTTCGACCTCGTAGGTGTCCACGCCCGTCGGCGAGCGCCATTCGAGGCAGGGAGCGTTCGTCGTGAGTAACGCACCATCGGCAGGAGTCGTCTTGACGACGCACTCCTCCAGAGCATAAAACTCAACATTGTCAAACCAAGCGGTTCCCTTTCCTCGGAGCGCAAGGAAGATAGTGGCGTAGCCGGCGCCGGCAGGGGCGCGCAGGTCCTTGCATACCACTTTCGTCCAGTCGCCGCTACCCCAGACCTCCTTGCTATAGACGCCGGGGGCTAGCCACTTGCGGTCTTTGTCGCCCCACTCCACGATGAGGCACGCCCCCACTGAGGGCATCCGCCCCTCCGCCACCACGACCGCCTCGGGCTTGATTTCACACTGCGCCTGATAACGCTTGCCGGGTTCGACGACAAGCTGCCGCGTGATATAGACTGCATCGGTCTTGGGGTCCCCGACGACCAGTTTCGCGCTGATGCCATGCTGCACGTCAACTTGCTCGAAACCGCCGTTCGGCGGAATTACCCAACCACTACGCCCATCTTCAAAATCGGCATTGGGGAACTCCAGACGCTGAATTTCACCGGCGCTCTGCGCAAGACAGCAGGCAAACAGGCAGAACCATAGCAGCAGGATGGGATTTTTCATGGCGTTCTTGGAATGATGAATGATTCTTTATGTAAATGCCTTGGAATAATATAATGCAGAATTGAAAGCCGGAACCAAATCCAGGTACTTTCGTCAAACTTATGGCAAATGAAAAATCAGTTGGGCATCATAAGATGACCGAATTCCCATATATTACTATATAACTATTTTATTATTAAGATGTTATATAATGCATTAAGCCGGTTCTTCGGCACCCTGCTTTACGCGTAAAAGCATGACGCCAGAGTGGGGTTCAATCATTCTTGTTGAAAAAACTTCTGGTTCAAACACTGCTGTCCGGTATAAAATTGTGCCTTGCGCTACGCGCGATCGAAGTTGGGCAAGATTGCCAGGAGAGCATTTTAACCAGCCACTATCGGCAGCGCTTTTTTGCGTGCATGCGCATGCGCGACCAGATAGGGAGGTATGCCCCCACCCCCTACGATAGTAATGTAATGCGATTTCGGCCGGTTGCAAATTCGTTGTCAGGAAAGGAAACGGAATCTAAGTTTTCCTATCATTTTTGTCTTGGGACGATAGGTTTTTCCGGACAATTCGGTTGTTGAAAATGATAGGTTATGTTCCCCAACAGGGTACCTAATCAAGGCTTTTCAGCCGCGAAGCGGCGAACGCACTCAAAAGGAGTGCGCGACCATGCTTAACCGCCTGCAAGCGCCAGAATAGGGCGCGCAGCTGGCGGGGAGGCCAACAACAAACCCTGCGCCCGAAAAGGGCGCGACAACCCTTGGGCAAAGACAAAACTGAAAGAAATAGAACGCAGTTGGGTACCCTCTTGGGAAATAGAGCAAAGTGATAATGGTGTCATACAGACGGCAGTGCTTTGCACTCAAGCAAGGCATATCGAATTGTCAAGGGTATGCCGCTTTTTCTGGTTGGGAAACTATATTAGAGCATTCAACAGATTAATTACAACGATTTCTTACTTCCGGCTTTGTAACCCTCTCATGTCTTCCAAGCCCGTCACTACCTATCAATGCGGCACGCTGACCTACACGTTGCCGCGACTCTTCTTCGTGCTCTTCTGGGTCGTCATCGGCAGTGCGGTGATTGCGGTGGGCACGCAGTTGCCCAGCATCATGCTCCCAGTGCAACTCAAGGAGTTAGGCATCAGCGAGACGATGAAGGTCTTCCTGCTGACCACCATCGGGCAGGTGCTGAACATGACGGTCTGCCCGTATATCGGCGTGGCGAGCGACTGGCACCGCGGGAAGTGGGGCCGCCGTATTCCGTACATCTTCCTCTCCACTCCGCCGATTGTTCTCTCGCTGGTGATGTTCGGACTTTCCGGCCAGATTGGCAGCCGCCTGGCGGCGTGGACAGGTGCCGCCCCCGTGACCATGACGGTGGTCGCCATCGGCCTGGCGATGTTCCTCTTCCAGTTCTTCAACATGTGGGTGAACTCGGTCATCTGGTACATCTTCAACGACATCATTCCCGTCAAGTTCTTCGGGGCGTCGATGGCAGCCTTCAAGATTGGGCTGACCGCCGGTCCCTCGCTTTTCCACTATTTCCTATTTAAATATGTCGCTGAGCACCCCACGCTGCTTTATTTCGGCATCGCGGGACTCTATCTGGTCGGCGTGATGCTCTTCTGCCTCTTCGTGAAGGAGGGAGAATATCCGCCGCTGACCGAGGAGCAACTGGCCGCCAAGCAGAAGCCCTTCGCCGAGCGCATGCTCGGCAAGTTCAGGGGCTTGGGAACCTTCATCAAGGAGTCCTTCTGCGGACGCATCTACATCTACCGCTATCTCTTCCAAATCACCAACGCCTGCGTGACTTGCGGTTTCCTCTTTGCACTGTATCAATATCAGGAACTGGGACTTACGGATGACATGATCGGCAAGCTGAACGGCCTGAACGGCATCATCGGCTCCGTCGGCATCCTGATTGTCTCCGTGCTGGCCGCCGGAGTCGTAAACCGCTGGCATCCCCTGCGCGTGGACATCTACTTCTACTTCTTCATGGCGACCACCACGCCGCTCTATCTGCGGTGGATTTTCGGCACCCTCCCCCCGCAGGTCTTCCTGTGGATGGGCATCGCCAACACCGTCTGCGCGCTCTTCATCAACGGCGTGGACCAAATCTGCAACCTCCCCGCCCAGATGCTCCTCTTCCCGAAGTCGCGTTTCGGCTCCTACTGCTCGATGCAGGCGCTCCTGCGCTCCACTTGCTTCATGCTGGTCAGCATCCTGTGCGGAGGACTCTTCGACCTGCTCAAGGCGCACTACGCCACCACATTGGGCAACGACCAATTCGCCTTCCGCTATGTGATGCCCTGGACGATTCCGTGGCACCTCATCGCGCCCGTCTTCGGCTTCCTGCTTTACCGCGAATGGGGTCGCAACGGCGGTCTGCGGAATTACGCCGCGCCAGCCAGCTGGGAGCCCTCCGGCCATGAGCAGATGGAGGTCTTGCCCGTCAACCCCGTCTCCCCGAGGGGACTGCTGCGCTGCCTGCCAATCATCGATGCGGTCTTCGCCTTCTTCACCATCCTCATGCCGCTCTATGCCATCTGGCACTGCCATTGGCGGACGGGCGTGGCAACACCCGACGGCATCGCCTTCTTCAACCACCTGTGCTCCGGCGGCGAACCTGAACTGCTTTGGCAATACCTCATCGTTCCGACACTGCTCGTGCTAATGGCAGATGCCGTGTGGCTCTCGTTGCGACTCCGCATTAGCCGACGTTCACGGCGCATCCTGTCGGGCGACGAGCAGAACCAGGGGCTGCTTCACCCCGCGATGGCATTGGTCGTGCTTTTGACTGGCTCCGCACAGGTCTTGAACGCACTGTGCGGAAATACCTTCGCCACCGGCAAAATCGGCTATGTCACGAACATCCTGGCGAGTGCGACCATGCTGATGCTGGCAATTGTTCTCATGATTCTCTCCAGCATGGAACATGGCTTGCCCCAGCCGGACGAACCTGAGACCTGAGACCTGAGACCTGACTCTAACCTCTAACCTCTGCTGGCGGGGCGCCAGCAGTACCACCTCTAACCTCTAAC
>JAFZWH010000023.1 GCA_017617415.1 Victivallales bacterium
GTAGCGGACGGCGGGATGCCCCGGGCGAGACGGACGAAAGGCATTAGTCTTTCGAGCCGTCGATGGCCGGGCATCCGCCCGTGCGAAGCACGGTGGCTTCACCCGGCATGGATTTTGCGTGTTTCGCGTGTTTCGCGGGAAAAAATCCCCGGCAGCCGGACTCCGCCCGCCGATTGCGAAATATGGAAAACTCACCCTAAAACAGTATATAATTCACGATTCAGATTGGATACAAATAGAAAATCGGGACAGCGCAAAGTGATTTGAGCCGGATGGAAGGTACTGACGGCTCGTCTTGTCCAAGTAAAAGTATATGACTCCCCTTTTTCCGTGTCTTTCGTGTGTTTCGTGGGCAAATCCCCAGTGGCCATGATGGCAAGTTATCGGCGCTTTTCCGCCAATCATTTGCCGAGTTCCACGATGCGGAAGTCCTGGCTGTCCAGCTCAAAGGGTTCCGGCAGTGCAAGTCCAGCACGCCGTGCGGAAAGCTCCACCGTCTGCCGTTCCTCGGTGAGATTGGAGACGACTGCCACGACCGAGCGGTCCTTGCGCACATAGCAACTGGCATAGACGCCAGGCACTTGGGAGACGACTGGGCATTCTTCCTTCCAGTATCCGATGAACTGGGCGTTGTCAAGCCCGAGGCTTTCCCGCTGACGCCACAGCTCCGCGATTTCATCGATGTCCTCGGCGTCATGCGGGCGCACCGGCACGCCATGGACCAGGGCGAGCGCACTGGCCGCCCGATAGCTCGTGTGCATGGTGAAATGCAGCAGTTCGGAGGCCACGCCGATGTTGTTGCCGGTATAGGCCATGCGGAAGCACTCCGGCGGCAGTGACTTAAAGGCGTACTGGTCGGCCTCCAGGTTCTCGCCACTCCATAGGGAAGTCGCCCAGGCGGCGGCAGGGGCGTTGTACGCGACGGAGAAATGGAGGTCCACCACCCCCTGCTCGCCCTTCAGCTGATAGACCAGGGTGTGAATGCGCTTAAGGAAATCCCTGGTGCCTAAACCATTGTAGGTTGCACGCCGATGTCCGTCCCGGTCGATGTAGCCACAGCCATGCAGCTCGTCGGTGCATTTTCGGGAATTGGCGGTGCCGTCCAGATAGACGCCGTCCATGCCGGTCTCCAGAATCGCCTCCCTTACCCTATAGAGCATCAGGTTCTGGTAGAATCTGTTGTTGCATACCCACCAGGTATGCTGCGGAAAGCCGGTCTCCTTTTCCAGAAAGTCCCCCGCCGAGGAGAAGTCACTTCCGGGAGTGTAGGTCAAGAGCCGCGATTCGTTCCAATCGGGCGCGAGTTCGCTGTAGAGGAACCCGATGGCATACGGGAAGGCCAAGATGCCCTGTTCGTGCGCTTTGGCCACGAGGCTCTTGACGCCGTCGGAATACTCGGTGCCCGGCAGCGGCGGATAGCCAAAGGCCTTGCCGTTGCGCCAGATGATGAAGCTTCTCATGCCGGCATCGGCATAGTAGTCGAAGATGGACTTGCCACCGCGCTGGTCAACGGTGCAGGTCATTTCTCCGCAGTAGGGGCGGATGTTCACGCAACGCTTCACCCAGGCGGACTCCGTCATCGGACGGATGGGCGTGGCCGTCAGCGCAAACTCGTATTCCAGGGTGTCGTTGGCCTTCAAAGCGACTTCCGCGTCAACGGGATGCATTTCAAAGACCACCGTGGCGCCGTCGGGGGCGACCTTCAACTCCAGGGCCTTGGGATTGTCCACCGGGAGCCAGTACTGGTCCGAGTCCGCCAGATAGCTGATTCCCCGTTCCTCGTCGCCCATGAAGAGCACTGGTATGAAGTCGAAGGACTGGTCCTCCTGGATGGCGGCCTCTTCGTTAAGCGTCTGCAAGGTCGCCTTGATGTATTTCCGGCTCAGCGGAAAAACGAAGTGCAGACGGTTCACCGTGAGGTCGCGTCTGGCAGTCAGCTTCACCTTGATGCGGTCGAAGCCGTCATACTCGATGGCATGCCGAGCCGTCAATTCCACGTCGTCGTTTTCAGCCGTCTGCAGCAGTTCCACCAAGGAAGGCGTGTTCTTGAGGACCTCCAGCTTGCGGGAAATGAGGCGGACATCGTCAGTTCCATCAAGGGACAGGCGATATTCCGACGGAGTGGCGGAAAGCATCGCGCCGGAGTAGAATTCGCACGACAGCGGTTCGTCCCCGAAGGTGTATGTGCGGTTCCATACCGCGACCTCGGTCTGGTCGCCATTCTGGCGGACTTCCATGGGCGTCCAAGGCGGCAGAACCTCGTCCGTGACGCCGAGGTCATTCAAGAACAGCTCTTTGTTCTCCACTACTCGGACCTCGAGCGGTCCGGCCTTGCTGAAGAGCACCTTGCCGTCGGCGTCAAGGATGCGGATTTCCATGTCGTGGCGGCCGGGCACCACTGCAGTGGTGTCCAGTTCGTCGGTCATGCCGAGCCGTTCGTCGGCAATCTCCTCGTTCAAAAGCTCTTTTTCCCAGGCTGTCGCGCCGTCCACCAGCAATTCCAGCATTTTTGCGGAACGCGGGACATCCTCGCAGGCGAGAACCCAGGTAAGCCGTCGCATCAAGTCGGAGTGCTTGAAGGTGAAGGTCCCGTGGCATTGTCCGCCAGTTTCGTCATCTACGCCGGAAAGCGCCAGAACCTCACGGTTGCTCAGGGCGCGGTCGTAGAGCGCCAGTTCATAGAGTTCGCCCAGGAAGGAGCCTGCAAACCAAGTCCCCAGCTGGATTTCGGGCAAGCCGATATTCTTGTCGGGCACGATGTTGACGCCATCCTGACGCCTCACGCATTTGCCATCGCAGTAGGCGAGCACCGAGCAGTTGGCCACCATGAAGACAAAGGAATGCAACTGTCCGTCCGCGATGTCCGTCACGGCGAGCGTGTTTGCGGAGCCGCCGTTTCCGATATCGAAGGAGAGCTGGTTTCCGTGGTCGAAGAAGAGCGAGTAGTTTCGGTTGGCCCCCAGTTCGTCCACCGAGCCGAAAATCAGCGGAGAAAAGGGCCCCATCTGTTTCCCCCACTCCGGCTCAATGCGCACCTTGAGATAGATGGACAGCCGTCCCGCCACTTTGAGTCCGGCGGCGTCCTCCGGCACAATCCTAGTGTCCTTTCCATTGAAGAACAAGCCGTTCTGGTCGCTCCAGCTTGCCGGGACGAAGGAACCACTCAGACGCCCCTCGTGACCGTTGCCGGAAAGGTCCTTCAGCGTGCCGTCCGCATTGTAGGTCGTGAAATCATAGAAGAGCTTTGGCATGGAACCGGAAAAAGAGTTTAGCACACCATCGGAATCCGCCGCATTCGCCGCTATCATGAGGAAAGAGGCCGCAGCGGCCAAAAGCATCTTGGAGGTCATTTTCATTCTTCCTTTGCCGAATCACTGCTGTCCGATAAAAATCCTTGTGCCTTGCGCTACGCGCTGCGGGGCAAGGGCGAAGGAACTGAGTTCCTTCCCCTTTCCCCCACACCCCCTATCCCAAACCGCAGGGAATTTTATGCGGGACTGCCCGTGCCAACCGCAGTCTGGACACCCAAAGTTCCCGCGATGCGTCGGAATGTCAGCTCAGGGCTTCCAGATGGTGAAACACGGTAGAGCCGGAAGAGCCTTTCGGCATGGAAAAGATTTTCCCCGGACAGCAATGTTGCCGAATACGTTTTCAATCCGTTTCCGAATTGACTTAGTATTTGAGCAACACCTTGGAAAACAAGCATGTATTTGGCCTCAGAACCTTAGGCCTGCAGGCTCTCAGTCACCCACTCCGCAAAACTTTTATTCGGCAATTTCCAGGACGAGCGTCTCTGGGGTCTCTGCATAGAGCCAGAAACTGTCGTAGCCCTCCAGGGTTCCATGGATATAGGCGTGACGGAACTGGTCGTATTGGTAGAGCCGGAAGCGCCGAAGCAATTCGTCTTTGCTGTTTTCGCTCAGACGTGCGGCGGAAACAGGGCAGAGGTTCCAGCCCTTCTTCAACACGATGGTCGCGGTGGCGGGATTCTGAGTCCGGATGCCTACGGTGTATTTTGACTCGTCATGATAGGCGATTCCGCTGTCATTCCTAGGCAGAATCCAGTAGTTGTAATTTGTGTCCGGCGAGGCTGTCGAGTCGATATATGGCGGCGCGGAGACTGTCCCGACCTCCACGGAGGCGGAGTAGTCCGGGGTGACAGAACGCCGAATCACATACGAGACGGCATTCGGCACCGCCGTCCAGCTGACCACGATGGAAGAACTTGCGGTGGGCTGGGGCGGCGTCAGGACGACAGGGACCTTGATGCGTTTGCCGACGGCGTATTTCGCGGCATCAGAGTATTCTATGTTTGCGCTGTCCACGGGCACCACCCAATAGTAGTAGCTCGTGCCAACGACCGCCGAGGTGTCCATGTAAGAGGTCGTGGTGACCGTGGCTAGCACCGTGGATTTAGAATAGGTCGTGGTCGTTCCCCTGCGCACCTTGTATTTTGAGGCGCCAGGGGACGCATTCCAAGTGACGTTCACGCCATCGCTCAGGTCCGTGGTCGCGGTCGGCTGAGGGGCAACCGGCTTAGGTGGAACATATCCCGGTGCCTCGGAACGTGGCTTGATGGTGAACTGGGAGGAGCTTTGTGACCGGAACCATTGCTTCACATAATTGTTATCCGTATAGATGGTCAATTTCTGTTCCAATCCCCAACCCGACTCCCATGCCAAGAAGTCCGGGTCAATATAAAAGACGCCATTGCCGATGACCAGATAACTTAATGCCTCATTGTTATTGTCAAAGACAATATATCGCAGAATAGTAACGCCATCGGGAATGACCAGGTATTTTAGTTTCGGGCAATCATCAAAGGTTTCAGCTCCCAATTCGGTCAGCCCATCCGGGAGAGTGATGGTGGTGAGCGTCTTCGAGGAGAATGATCCATCCGCCAATTCCGTCACCGTTGTAGGAATGGTGAAACTCGTACCGCTTTTCGCAGGCGGCCAGGCCACAAGGGTTTTGCCGTCTGCAGTATAGAGGACATCGTCCACCGCCTTGAAGAATTTGCTTTCACTGGCGACGGTGAAAGACTTGAGTTTAGGAAACTGCCACGGCAACTCATCATAAATCATCTCCAGCGATGCAGGGATAGAGATGGAGGTAATCGAGTTGTTGTCTTCTTCCATAATATCATTGTAAAGGCCAGTCACGGCATAAGTCTTCCCCCTATATTGAATCGATGCAGGAATGGCCAGCGTGGTTTTGCCGGAAACTAAATCGTCATCCAGATACATTATGCAGGTCTTGCCGTCACTGCGCAGTCCGTATGTGACACCGTTAATCTCAACATCTTGAACTTTCCCTGGTCCCCAGAATGCATCATCCGCTGCTGCAAGGGCGGATTCGTCCCCGAAATGTTCCCATCGCCACTGATTGCCATATACATAGTTCCATCCAAACGCATTATGCGCAAGGAGAAAAAGGGACATGATTGTCGCCCATGAAAGACTCGTCAAAAATCCTGTTTTCATAGACATCTCGAAACTCTCTTATTAAACACGCGTGACCTACTGTTCAGCAGGGAGCTCTGGCTTCTTCGCTACTTGACAACTTTTTACTTCAGACGACCAACAAGAGCCCGAAAAGAGGCGCTCAGGCGGCAGTCTTACTGAAGACGAACGGCTTCGAAAACCTTCATAATTTAGCACAGAATTGGCAACTTGAAAAAGGGGATCCATACTTGGAGAACCAATCTGGAGGAAAACGGGGACGCGCTTTTGCGCGCCCTGCGTGGGCTTTGCAGAAACACGAATGAAACAATTAATCCTGTCCATTTCGAATTGCTCTGTTCTCCAAGGGTGTTTTTAATGAACCTAAATCCATGAATTTGACTGGGTGATGGCGTGGCTCCACTACAACGCATTCTGTCGGCGAGGCGCCGACAGTACAGTGCGAAAACCAACACTCTTGGGAAACATAGCGTTTCTAGTAGATGGACTCCGGGAAGTAGAACTCGGCGGCGTTCTCTGGGGTGATGACATCCGCCGGGACAACGACCTTCTTGGGCAGGTCGCCGGCGGCGCCGTTCAAGGCCGCGATGGCTTCCTCGACACCCGCATAGATCATCTTCGGCGGGTAGGTCACGTTGACCGGAATCAGCGGGTCGCGATCCAGCACCTTCTTGTTGATGAGCTTGTTGCCGCCACCGCCGATGAAGCACTTGACATCCGAACGTCCGGACTCCTCGTAGGCCTTGAGCGCCCCCAGAAGCACGTCGTCGTCGCCCGTCCACACGGCGTCGATTTTCGGGTACTTCTGGAGGAATGCCTCCATGACCTTGAGTCCCTGCGCGGTGTCCCAGTTGGCGGGCTGGGAATCCAGCACCTGGATGTTTGGATAGTTGGCCATGACCGCCTTGAAGGCCTCCACACGGTCGGAGTTCACTTGACAGGGAACGCCTTCCATGACCACGACAGTGCCCTGCCCTCCCAAGGCCTTGACGAGCTGTTCGCCGCAGACGCGCCCGAAGCCGGGGTTGTCGCCCACGACTTCGATGTCCGCGACTGCGCGGCTCAGTCCGCGGTCGACGACCACCAGTAGCGCGCCGTTCTCCTTGACACTCGCGCAGACGTTGGTCAGGGGTCCTGGCTCGTGAGGAAGCACCACCAATGCATCAATACCCTTGGAGAGCAAAGTCTCAATCTGGTTGACCTGTTCCGTGGAGTCCTTCGCGGTCACGATTTCAATGGAGAGACCTGGATTCGCGGCGGTCAATTCGGCCTTGGCGCGCTCCGCCCACCAGACCACGCCGCCGGTCCAGCCGTGGTCTGCGCTCGGAATGGAGATGCCGATGCGGCGAGCCTTCGTGGCAGCGGCTCCGCCGCCCGTCGAGGCACCTGGAGCATCGGTTTTTTTCGAGCAACCATTGGCCAGAAGGAAACACGTGCCGGCGACTGCCGCGCAAATCAATGATTTAATGATGTAATTCATTTAATAGGTTAGAGGTTAGAGGTTAGAGGGTACTGCTGGCGCCCCGCCAGCAGAGAAATCAGAGGTTAGAGGGTACTGCTGGCGCCCCGCCAGCAGAGAGATCAGAGGTTAGTGGTTAAAGTCTCCAGATAGCATCAGCTCCCAAGCAGTTGTTTGGTGTTGTTCAGGCATTTTTCAACGGCCTCCAGGGGCGGCAAAGCGGGGCATTCGTATTCAATGATGTACCATTCGGTGGCGCCAGGGCCTGCACAGAAGTCGAAGAGTTCCTTCCAGGGCGCATCGTCTTCGCCAATCAGCGGCTCGAAGCCTTTGGTCTTGCTCCAAGGCTTGAGGTGGATGGTCTGGCAGCGTCCAGGATGCACCTGGAGTTCTGCAAGGACATCCGCTCCGCCTGCCATCGCGTTTCCGACATCCAACTGAACGACTGTGCGCTCGCTGGCGACCGCCATGAAGGTGTCCCACGGGCGTTTTCCGTCCAGCAATTGGAAATCTCCTGGATGACAATGGTAGCCGGTCTTCATTCCGTAGTGCGCCAACTTCTCGGCGACCGCGTTGAGTTCCTCGGCGCGTTTTGTCCATTCGTCATGGCTTTCGGCGTGAAGCGAAGGGATGATGACATATTTGTTGCCGACGGCAAGATTCAGTTCGATGGTGCGGTCGATGGTGTCGGGCTGGACATTTTCCCAGAGGGTATGCCAGCCACAGCAGACCAGACCGCTCTCCTTGAGTAACGCCGCGTAGAACTCTGGACAGAATTGCGGTCGTCCGGCAAACTCCACGCCCTCGTAGCCCATCGCCTTGACGGCCTTCAGCGTCGCCCACGGATTCTCGGCAAGCTCTTTATGAACGGAGTATAATTCCAATGCAACAGGAATGTATGACATTTCCAGTTTAAAGTTTAAAGTTTAAAGGTTAAAGGTTAAAGGTTAAAGGTTAAAGGTTAAAGTCTGGGCTCCGGGACCTCCGGGACTTACGGGACTTGAGTTTGTGACCAGGTCTCAGGTCCTGCCAGTCAGGTCTCTGGTCCTGCCAGTCAGGAATCAGCGGTAGTTGGTCGCGGTTTGCACACGACCGACGCTCCATGGCACTTCCACCAATCCGGAAAGGTCGCGGCGTGCCTCAAGTTCCTCCAGCTTGTCCACACGTCCGGCAAGATAGTCGGTGATGCGCAGGGCGAGCGTGTCCAGCCGCGCCGAGAGCGTGGCGATACGGCTGTCCACGACCTCCACTCCAAAGGGCTTGGTGGTGGCGAGCCATTGACGACGTGCGCTCTGAGCGAACTCGGCCAGCGCGGCCTGGAGCTCCTTCACACCGGAAGCGGCAATTCGGCGCAGTTCACGCTTGTCCTTCGCGTCGTAGGCAGTCGTGAGGCGTTTCCGGAGTTCCACCTTCAAGATCATCGCCCGCAAGAAGTTGTTGAAATTCGGAAAATCCCCGCTGGCAGTTGAATGGAAATGACGCAGATGACGCTGGAGCGCTTTCATCGCAACCAGCATCTTCTCCTCGACATTGGAATCGCCGACAGCGGCTTTGAAGGTCTCCATTCCGATACCCAGCAGTGGGTCGTCAAAGAAAAGCAGTCCTGCGGGTGCTTCCATGAACTCGCCCTTGGGATTACGGAAGCGGAACGCGCGGTCCTGCAGTTCGGCGGCCAGCTGAACACCTTCGTAGTTGGCTCCGCAGACAGCCTGGAATCGCCGCGCGGTCTCCTCTTTGGCAACATTCTCACCACAGTATGCCACGTCCGCGCAATGTGCCAGCCCAGCCAAGGCGGAGTCATAGTCGCACATCGCGCCGTCGTCGCCCCACATGGTGAAGAAGACCTCCTTGAGTTTTGCCTCGCGGGCGGCCGCCAGGCCAGGGATGGCGGTGCGGTCGGTACGGCCTTTGTTGTACCAGAACATCGGACTCCAGGTCCAGACGCCGGAACCCAGCGGAGGCTCGCAACCCATGTCGCGGTGGTGCTGAATCATCTTGAGGTAGGTCTCCTTGTCCTCGTGGTAGTAGTCCCAATAGACCAGCTGGACATCGCGTGGGATTTTCGCGGCGACCTCGGCGGGAATGGGGAGGTCGTGGTAGTAGCCGTGGTTTTCGCGGTCGGCAATGCGGAAATACATGTCCGACCAGATCATCGCCTTCAGACCGTGATTCTGACAAATCTGATTCACCTTGTCCAGATGGCGATTGAAGAGTTCGAAGTGGTCGGCAACGCCATGCAAGTCCCAGTAGCGCCCGCGCCCCATGTCGTGCGCCTCGTCCATGCCGATGTGGATGCGTCGGCTTCTGAGCGCCCTTCCCCACATTGCGATGGCCTTGTCAATGAATTCGTAGGTCTTGGGCTCGTCGATAAGCATCACTTCACCAGTGTCCTTGATGTCTGCGTAATGCCACCACTTGAGGAACTGGTTCCCGTGCCCCAGCAGCTCGATGCATCCGATGATCTCGATGCCCAGCAGAGCCGCAAAGTCATCAATCTCCCGCAGTTCGGCCTCGCTGTAGGCGCCTCGCATGTAGCCGAAGAGAGGCTCGCCGGGCAGCTCGTAGGTGTCCTCGCAATAAAGTAGTGCCTGGTTATAACCCATCAGCGCAAGTTTTGCCAGGTAGCCCTTGAGGTGCTCTACGGTCATCACGCGGTTCCGCGAGCAGTCCAGCATGATGCCGAAGGAGGTAAAGGGCGCCTCGGAGTCGCCTTCCACGCCGCCCAGGGCGGAACCGACGCCGCGCAGGGCGCCTGCCAGACCGCTGTAGCGCACGTTGAAACCATTGTCTTGCCGTGCAACTTGGCAGGTGCTTGCCTCGCCGGGAAGTGCTTCGAAGTGCAACGTGATGCCAGTGGTCCCAGCTGGTGCCTCCATGATTTCGGGATAATAGGCACGCAATGCGCGCAGCGCCTCACACAGTTCGGCAGACAGACCGTCCGCCTGCCAGACCAGCTGGGAATTACGTTTCAGTTGGAGAGTTTTCATCGCTTACTTATTCCTTATTATATTCGTTCAAGAGTTTTGCAATGCGTTCACGCTCCATCAGGAGCACGCGTGGATTGAAGGTGTAGTTGCGCATGTTGGTGACCAGCGCGGGGTTCACGGACAGGATGGCGTTCGCCTCGCCAACCCAAGCCTTGGGCATTCCCGCCGAGTCCTTCAGCGCCTCGTCGAGGAGCTGGTAGTAGAGGGCGTCCTCGATGCCGTCCGCGCTCATCTTGAAGCGGATGGAGGGCACGACGCCCTCGGGGCACGGATAGAGCATGCAACCGTCGCCGTTGTAGTTCTCGAAGGAGTTTCCCTTCCAGTTCTCAATCACCGGTGCACCCTTCATCGGCTCGGTGCGGTAATGGTCGTCCTCATGCCAGTAGTTCGCGCAGTAGTAGAGATAGCCGACGGGCTTCTCCTTCCAGGCCTGCACGCCCATCAGCATCCGCCCCATCAGCGGAGGATACTCGATGAAGGCGTTCTCGGCGAGCGGAAGAACCCATCCGCAGGAGGTGTACCAGCCGACGTTGGCGGTGTTTTTGGAGACGCGGAGGCCGCGCTCGATGTTCGAGGCCCCGAGGAACCAGGTGTCCACAAACTTGTCCATGCCCGTGTAGCGTCCGCACCATCCGTCGCCGATGGTGCAGTAGAATGGCAGGTCGGGGTATTTGTCCTTGATGACCTGGAGTTGCTCCTTCATGATTGGCAAATCCTTCTCCGGCGCCTCGTCGCTGATGTAGACATACGCCTTGTCGTAGATGCCGGCGGCCTTGTATTCGGCGATGGCCTTGTCGATGGTCGCCAGCAGTTCGTCATCGAAGAACCACCATGCCACATAGATGATATTGAAGTGCTCGGCGCCATGCGCGAGCATCTCCTTGGCCTCCTCGACGGGCGTGGGGTCGCGACGGTAGATGAGGTCGGGCGTGAGGCGGTGGTCGAACATCATCTTGCGAATCTGCTTGCGCCAGGCCTCGCATTCTTCAGGCGAGGTGGGATAGACGTTCTCGCCGCGGTCGCCCATGGTGTAGTCGAAGACCGAGATGTACATCGGGATGTTCGGCGCGTCCTGAAGCGTGAAGTCATTCACCGTGACCTCGACAGGCACGGTGATGGGTTCCTCACGCCCCTCCCAGGTCACCTGGAGCTCGCCCTGATAGACGCCAGCCGGCTGGTCTTTGGGCGCATAGAACTCCACCCACCACGGCTCGAAGCAATAGGCCTCCAAGTCAATTTGTTTGGCATAGGTGAGCAGCGGGTCGGGGAAGAGTCCCGTGACATCGGGAAGGTATGCCGAGGGCGGGCACTCCATATAGCCCACGGGAGCCAGATAGCAGTCGGAGGTCTTGAGCGTGGCGCCGTCAGGACCGGTCAGGTCGCCAGCCAACTTAATCGTCAGGCCCTTCAATTCATTTGGACCACCATAGACGACCACCTGCGCCGCCTCGCGCTCATTCTTCGCCAACGACAACTTGACCTCCTTGCCGGGTTCCTCGAAGAACTTCATCCGGTCAGCCTCGCGGAAGACCTGCTCGCAGGAGAGCGAAACGCCGACGTAGGCCCCCTGCTTCGCAGCCTTTGCGTCAAATGCCTTCTGCAGTTCAATGCGCTCTTTCTTCTGCCATTTGGACAACAACGCAATGCACTCCTCACGAGTGCCCTCTTGCTCCAGGGCCTTGCGGACTTTGGCCTGGAGTGCTTTCAGCGACGGGAAGCGCTGGAGGTGCTCCAGATATTCGCGAAGCATCTCCTCTCGGGAAACCACATTGGCCGTGAGCCGCCCCAGGTAGAAGACAATCTCCTGCTTCGGACGAGACTGGAAGATGGCGAAAGCGGGGACAGAACTCACGTCGGCACAGCCACTTTTGCGGAGGGTCTCCACGGACATCACCACGTGGTTCCAGCCGGGCTTGAGCTCGATGCGCTCATTGAAGCGCACGCGCTTCATGTCCCAGACAATCTCCTGGTAGGTCTCGCTGTAAATGTCCGCCTCCAGGGCATGGACATACTTCAGGTTCTGGAGTTCCGGGGGCAGCGGGATGAGGATCTGCGGCCACTGCTCCATGCCCTCCTCCCATTTGGGGAAGATGGTCTTGAGGACCTGCCCCTCCGTTCCGTCCGGCTTCGGGCTGATGGCACCATAGCCCCCTTCGTAGGGGTAGAGTCCACCGCGCAACGACGGCACCTCCGGGTCGTACAGCGTGATGCTCTCGGCGGAAAGCAATCCGGAGAAAACACAGGAGAAAAGAAGTGCAAGGAGAAGTTTCTTCATTGATTTAGTGATTAATTAACTTTTTACCAGCAAATGAATTAAAAGTATTATCTTAGCCTTAGAATCCAGGCGATGATTTCTTTGCGGAGGGCGTCGAGGTCCTTCTCCTCGCCGGTGATGCTGTCCAAGAAGGCCTGGGCTGCAGAGGCTTGGGGATGCGTGGGGTTCTCGCGGATGGCGAGCGCCAGAGTGCAGGCATAGCGGATGTCGTCCACGGCCTCGCGGAAGCCCTCCCAGGCGAGGGTGTCGATGACACCGTCGGCGGTGGGATAGACGAGGTTGTGGTCGCGGTAGTCGAGGCTGTCGAAGTCGTCCCAGGGATGTCCGAAGGCCTCGAAGTAGCAGTAGGTGGCGAAGCCGTCGTAGTTGTGTTTCCAGAGCTGGATGCCGTAGTTGCGCCGATAGGCCAGCGGGTTCTCGACGCCGCCCTGGGGATTGCCGTAACTGTAGATAAGACCGCCGGTGGCGTGGCGCTTGGCGGCCAGTTCAGGCGAGGTCTTGCCGCACAGCGTGAGGAGGTCGAGCACCTTGCCGTCCACCTCCGCGCCGAAGCAGGAGATGGAGCAGTCGGAGGTCAGGATTTTGCCGCCCTCCTCGTGGATGGCGTCCCAGAGAGGCTTCTGTTCGGCGACCTTCTCGGCGGTCGCCTCGTCCACGCCATAGAAATAGACCTCGGAGTGCCCGCACTCCTCCTGGACCACGGCCATGATGTCGCGCACCTTCTGGCGCACATCGGCGATGGCCTCGGGAGAACTGTTGTAGAATTTTCCAAGATTGGCCTCCGGTCCGGAGAGCAACGCTGGGTAGTTGGAGAGTCCGGCATCGGCACGCATCCGTAGCATCTTGCGGAAGAGTTCCAGATTGAACGGCGCGGTCTGGAGCTGGTAGTTGAGCGGGTTGTCGAAGCCGTGCGCCTTGAGGTTGGCCAGTTCGACGGCCAACTGCGCCTCGGAACGGTGCATCGGGTTGAGTTCGGCAGAGCCTTTTCCGTCCATGCCATTCGTGTAGTAGAGCGAGGTCACGAAAGGCGTGTCGAGGTCCCGTGCCGTACGTGGCGTGGCCAATTGGAAGGGCAACACGGTGACGACCAGTGACACCTTGCCGATCAGCAGCCCGCCCTCGCGGAATTCCAGAATGCCGTGGTATTCACCGGGTACGGCGTCTTCCGGCGCATGGACGGTCACGAAGAGTTCGCGGGTCATCCCTTTGAGCAGGTCAAACGGCAGAAGTTCCTCGGCGTCGCGGATGTCATTCTGCTCGGCGACGGGGAAATGCAAGTCCCACCGAGAACCGCCAATCTGCTTCTGCGCGTGGACATTGCGTGCCAACTGACCGTCCGGTCCGCCCAATTTGACATATTGGTTTGACGTGGCAAAATCCACCATTACCAGTTTCGGGTCGTTGACCAGCAGCTCGGGAACCAATTTGGCCACTGCCATTGACGGATCAACGCCCTTCCAGGCGGAGCCGGCCTGATACCAGCACTGCACATACTTGAGGTCCACCGCCGAGGCAGGAAGCACCGCACCAGAGTCGCTGACGGGCTCCTTCGTCAGAATCACATTGATGTTCTGCAAGTTCTCCGTGGGCGCATACAACGCAATTGCGCCAGGTTCGTATTCGCCGGGCGTCAGCGTGATGGCCAGTTCCTTGAGCTGAGGCGCATCCTCCGCAAACTGCGTCTGTGGCAGAATCATCCCGTCACCCAGTGGCGCGTCCACGGGATAAATCGCCAAGAAATTGCGGGTTTCCTCCTCATCGGCCAATTGTTCGGCGACCTCGGGGATGGGATTGTCATAGAGTTCGGCGACCTCTTCGGCGGTCAACGCGTGGTCAAACCAGCGCAGGTCCGCGATTTTGCCGTCGAAGGGATTCCAATGTTCAGCAGACTGTCCGACGGTCAGCGGACAGCCTTTCGCCTTCTCCCGAATGGGGCTGATGCCCAAGTCATACTGGCTCATCTTGATGCCGTCCATATAGGTCGCCAACTGCTGTTTGCTCACGGAGAAGGTGGTGACCAGATGCGTCCAATGCCCCTTTCGCAGATGCGCTCTGGCGGGGAAGAACGTCTCGCGGTCGGTCATGCAGTAGAAATTCAGCACTTCTCCGCCAGGAGTGAGCCGCAACTCCTGGCTCCAGCCACGGCTGAAGATGGATGCCACGTGACGATGTGCAGTCATATCGGTCACGGGATACTCGCGCACGCACACCCACACCGAAGTCGAGAACTCCGCCAGGGAGTCCACCGCCTCGCCCTTCAGCGGGAAGTTGTCCGCATGCGTCCGAAACCAGTCCTGGCTGTTGTCGTAGGTGCGAATGCCCCCCAGGGGCACCTGGTATTCCGCCGCGACGACAATTAGCGTCAGCCAACACAAGAAAGCGACAAAAAAAGTTCTACGCATAATGAATAACAGAACTGAGATTGGTTGTTTTGAAAATGATGAAATCGAATGCCTCTAATTTAATCCATTAGAAGTCTTTTGTCCGAAGAATGAAAATAAAATCAGAGGAAATACGATTTACACCCACCGCCATTCGGTCTCCAGCAAAACACCAAATTGCTCCAGGACACGACGGCGCATCTCCTCGACCAGCGAACGGCAGTCCGCCGCCAGCCCTGGCTCATTTCCCTCCTTCACAATCCAGTTGGCGTGTTGCACGCTGACATGTAGGTTCCCAATGGACAGCCCCTTGCAACCACATTGCTCCAATAAGGACCCCGCAAACTGCCCTGGTGGATTCCGAAAGACACTGCCCGCCGAACGGCCCTTGGGAGTTACATCAGCACGCCGATGTAATTCCGCAAAAATCAGAGCATTTTCTTCTTCTGGAATGACTTCGATTAATTTCAAGACAATCTCAGTCAGCACCACGCCGACTGGCAACTTGCAATGGCGGTAGCCCCAGTCTGACATCGTTGGCTGCCACGACCACTCTTGACCAGCCAGCATTCCACGGAGTTCTAATACACTGGTGCAAATCTCCTGCCCCAACGCCCCGGCATTCATCGTGACTACGCCACCCAATTGGCCTGGAATCCCGCAGAGTTTTGAAATCCCGCCATAGCCCTGCTCCGCCGCAAATTTCACGAGCCGAAGCAACGGCACCGCCGAACCGACCGTGAACACCGCGCCGTCCTGGCGGATTTCTCCACAGCATTTCCGCAAGTCCAACACCACACCGTCATAATCCTCGTCGCTTCCGACGAGGTTGCTTCCGGCCCCAATTACTATAGAATTAACTTGTTTATTATTAATATATTGTAATATATTTTTTAAATCGCAGATGGAATGGGGCGCAACACGGTAAAATCGCCCCAGCCCGACGCCTAATGTGGTGACGTCTGCCCAACGACAGACTTGCACCTCCGCCTCGGCGTCCCAATTTGTCAATTCTTTTCCGATGGAGTCAAGATTCATGACTCAATTTCTTTGGCATTGATTCCCAATGCATTGAGTTTGGGAATCAGGTTGCTGTAGCCGCGATAAATCATCTCGGCGTTGTAGATGGTGGAGACACCTTTGGCGCAGGCGGCAGCCACGACCATCGCCATTCCGGCACGGATGTCCGGGCTGGACATCTCGATGCCATGCAATTTCGCCCCGCCAGAAACCACCACTCGATGCGGATCGCAGACCACCGCGTTGGCCCCCATCGCCACCAGTTTGTCCACGAAATACAACCGACTTTCAAACATTTTCTCGAAGAAGAGGACGGTTCCCTTCGTCTGCGTGGCGACCACGATCATGCAACTCATCATGTCGCTGGGGAACTGCGGCCACGGTCCGTCCGCAATGACGGGAATGGCGTTCCCGAGGTCCTTGACGAGTCGAGGCGAATGATGGACTTTCATCATTATCAGATTGGGACGCAAGGTGAAATGCAGCCCGAACCGCTCGAAGACACGGCGTGTCATCCAGTAGTGGTGCGGCTGAATGTCCCCTCGCAGTTCCAGTTGTCCGCCGGTGACTGCACACAGCGAAAGGAAACTGGCGGCCTCGACATGGTCGGAGCCGATGGTCATCTCGGCGCCATGCAGACGGCTCACCCCTTCGACGACCAAGATGTTGCTCTCGATGCCCGAAATCTTCGCGCCCATCGCATTGAGCAACTGCGCCAATTGGGTGATGTGGGGCTCGCAGGCGGCATTGCGGATAACGGTCGTGCCCTGCGCCAGCACCGCCGTCAAAAGCAGATGCTCGGTGGCGGTCACGCTTGCCTCGTCCAGGAAAATCTCCGCGCCACGCAGGCGTTTTTCACGATGGAAATGGAAGGCATACGGCGTGGCGTCGATTTTCACGCCGAGTTTCTGGAGACCATAGAAATGCCCGTCCAGCCGTCGTCGTCCGATGACATCTCCGCCTGGAGGAGCAAGTTTTGCCTCTCCGCAACGTGCCACGAGGGGCCCCGCAAAGAGCAATGATGTGCGAATAGAGCGGCAGAGCGCGGGCGGCAACGTGGTCTCGCATAACTCCTTGGCGCAAAGCACTACTGTGTCCTGTTCATGACGCACATTCACGCCCAACGCTTCGGCAATCTTGAGCATCTGGCGCACATCCAGGATATCCGGAACATTGTGCAGCACCACCTCGTCTCGGGTAAGAATCGCCGCCACGATCATCGGCAGCACTGCGTTCTTGTTGCCGCCCAATGTGATGCTGCCATCCACCGGGCGTCCACCTTCTATAAGTATTGTTTTCATTCTGGAATTGCGTCGTTTCTAAGTTTTCGCTTAATATATCCTATTTAAACCACGACATATAGCCATCCCGAGAAAAGCGCGAGATTATAGTATGTTTTCGCGCTGTTCACCGGGAGTGTTGTTAAATGAATCTAAATCCATGAATTTGACTGGGTGATGGCGTGGCTCCGCCACAACGCATTCTGTCGGCTGCGCCGACAGTACATTACGAAAACCAACACTCATGGGAAACAGAGCCTTCCTAAAACATGGCACCAAAAGCAATGGTCAAAGAAGCAGAAAATCTCGACATCGGTAGTAGAAATTTATTCGTGTAGTGCGACAGTACATTAGTATAGATTATATTACTTCGCATGTCTTTCCCCGAATTATCCAAAATCCGCAATTTCTGCATTATCGCGCACATCGACCACGGCAAATCCACGCTGGCCGACCGCTTTCTCGTCCACACGCAGTCGGTGGAGATGCGCACTTTCCATGATCAGCTGCTGGACGACATGGACCTGGAGATGGAGCGCGGAATCACCATCCGTTCCCATCCGGTCAAGATGTATTTCCACTCCAAGGATGGCAACACCTACGATTTCAACTTGATCGACACGCCCGGCCACGTCGATTTCAGCTACGAGGTATCCCGTTCCCTGGCGGCCTGCGAAGGCGCGATTCTGTTGATTGACGCATCGCAAGGTGTTCAGGCACAGACAATCGCGAACCTCAATTTGGCGTTGGAACAGAACCTCACCATCATTCCGGTCATCAACAAGATCGACCTGCCTTCGGCGGATGTGCCGATGTGCCTGGAGCAACTTGAGGAACTGCTGACAATCCCCAAAGAGGAAGCACTGTTGGTCTCAGCACGTGCCGACCTGGGCATTGACGAATTGATGGAGGCCGTGGTGGAGCGCATTCCCCCGCCCAAGACCACTGGCGACCGCCTCCAGGCGCTGGTCTATGACTCCCTCTTTGACGACTACCGCGGCGTGGTCACCTACGTGCGCATCGTCAACGGGCAAGTCCGTCCCAAGAATCCCATCAAACTGATGGCGACGGACATCACCACCGATGTCAAGGAGGTCGGCTACTTCACCCCGCGGATGAAGGCGGTCGAGGAACTGGGACCAGGTGACGTGGGATACATCATCACCACCCTGAAGAGTCCCAAAGACATCAAGGTCGGCGACACCGTCACCAGCGGTGCACCGGGCATGGGCGCCGCCGAGGCACTGCCGGGCTTCAAGCAGTCGGTCCCGATGGTCTTTAGTGGTATCTATCCCATTGAGGCAGACCAATATGAGCAATTGAAGTTCAACATCTCGAAACTTCAACTCAACGACCCCGCGTTCATCGCCATCCCCGAGAACTCCATTGCGTTGGGCGCGGGCTTCCGGTGCGGCTTCCTGGGACTGCTCCACATGGACATCGTCCAGGAACGGCTCCGCCGTGACTACGACATGGACCTCATCCTCACCTATCCGTCCGTCGAATACCACGTCTATCTGAAGGACGGCACGATGAAAAAGGTGGACAACCCGCTGTACATGCCGGATGCCAGCGTCATCGAACACACCGAAGAGCCGATGATCAAGAGCCAGATCATCTCGCCGGTAAAGTTCATGGGCGCCATCATGAACCTGGTGATGGACAAGCGCGGAGTCGTGCTGAAGACCGACAACGTGGACGCCAACCACGTGATGATCACCGCGCGGATGCCCCTCCACGAAATCGTGCTGGACTTTTACGACAAACTCAAGACCATCACCCGCGGCTATGGCTCGATGGACTACACGCCTGACGGCTATGAACCCGGACCGATGGTGAAACTCGAAATTCTTGTGAACGGCGAGGCGGTGGATGCCTTCGCCTCCATCTGCCATGCGGACCGTGCCGTCGAGCGCGCCCGCACCATCTGCAAGCGCCTGCGCGAGGCGATTCCCCCACAGCAGTTCAAGGTCGCCCTTCAAGGGGCAATCGGCGGCCGCATCATCGCCCGCGAAGACGTGCGACAGTATCGCAAGGACGTGCTGGCCAAGTGCTACGGCGGCGACATCACCCGCAAGCGCAAACTCCTGGAGAAGCAGAAGGAAGGCAAGAAGCGCATGAAGGTCTACGGCAGCGTGAACATCCCGCAGGAGGCTTTCATCGCCGTCCTGCGCAACGACGAGGAGAACAAGTAGCCGTTGCGCCGTCCCAAATTGTCCAAGCTTGTCAAAAGATGTCGTTGTTTTGGGTAATCATTTTAGACCTGCTGCTGATTTACTTCTTCTTTGGCAGTGAACTGGTGGAGTTTTTTACGCCACGAAAACAGCGTCCTCGTCGGCAATACAAAGTTCAACTCAAGAGTTTCCGCAGTCTGGTCCATCGCCACCAGGATCTTCTCACGCCGCATCAGTCTGCCGCCTGCGGAAATCTGCTGGAAGACGGCGTGAATCGCCTGAAATCCACCGAGCAAATCACCGACGAAGAGGTGAAGAAGTTCTCTGGGAAGATTGACGCGATGTTGGACACCTTGCCGGTGTGCCGGAAATTCCCGACAATGCGCAACTGGACGGAGACCATCGTAGTCTCCGCCGGTGTCGCCTTCGCCATCCGCAGTCTGCTGCTCTCGCCCTTCAGCATCCCGACCGGCTCGATGCAGCCCACGCTCTACGGCATCCATTTTGTCGCACAGGAGACTGCCGCCACGCCTGGGCCGTTGCGTCGCATCTTCGACTACCTGAACTACTCACGGCGCCAATTTCACCTGGTCGCCCCCGCTGACGGCGAACTCGACTACGAATCTCTGCGACCGGCGAAGTCCTTCCCGCTTTTCCCCAACAGCGAACTGGAATACCGCCCCAACGGCGGTCAGCCGGTGACGTGGCGCATTCCCGCGGCAATCACCGACGCGCAAAAAACCATCCTGGAACTCTATGGCGAAACCCTGCGAAATGCCGCGCGGGACAATTTCCCCGCCTACATGGCCGGCGTGCGCCCCAAGCTGCGTTTTTCTAAAGGCGACGTCGTCTTCAACGGCGCGATGGAGTCCGGCGACCATCTCTTTGTAAATCGCCTGAGCCTCGCTTTCACTCCGCCCCGGCGTGGTCAGGTGATGGTCTTTCAAACAAATGGCCTCCTATACAACGGCCAGCCACTTTCCGGCGACTATTACATCAAACGGCTGGTCGGACTCCCTGGCGACACCCTGAAGATCGTCAAACGCGCGCTCTGGGTGAAGCCCGCCGGAGAAGCCGAGTTCCACCAGGTGGACGTCACCGATCATCCCGGTTTTGCCAAAATCAACTCGCAGACCGATGGCTACAAGGGCTACGCAACCATCCCGTCTGCAAAGTACCTGCGCTTTGACGGCGAGGAATATACCGTTCCGGATGAGCATTACTTCATGCTCGGAGACAACACCGAGAACAGCCTCGACAGCCGCTTCTGGGGGGCCGTCCCCCGCGCCAACCTCGTCGGTCGTCCCTGCTTCGTCTGGTGGCCCTTCACTACGCACTTCGGTCTGGTGGACCGAACCGCGCACCGACCCTGATTCCTCCCGAACCGCGCCCCGCCCCCTATACCCCTGCGGTTTCCCTACCGCGACGCGACCCTACAATTCTACGGGGGCTCCGCCCCCGAACCCCTGCGGTTTCCATACCGCGACGCGACCCTCCAATTCTACGGGGGCTCCGCCCCCGAACCCCTGCGGTTCCTCATTCCTCA
>JAFZWH010000024.1 GCA_017617415.1 Victivallales bacterium
CCGCAGCTCCTGCCGCCGAGGCCCCGAAGACCGCCGCTCCCGCTCCTGCCGCTGGCGAGGACGTCATCACCGAGAAGCCCTTCAGCCGCATCCGCACGGTCATCGCCAAGCGCCTGCTGGAGTCCCTGCAGACGATGGCGCAATACACCCTCAACGCCGAGGCGGACGTCACTGGTCTGTTGAATCTGCGCAAGAAGATCAAGGCGAATGGCGAGAAGCTGGGCCTGGCGAACATCAACATCGGCGACATGGTGATGTATGCGGTCATCAAGAGCCTGCAGCAGGTTCCTGAGATGAACGGCGAGTTCTCGGACAACGTCGTGAAACTGCACAGCGCGGTGAACATGGGCTTTGCCTGCGACACCCCGAAGGGACTGCTGGTGCCCGTGCTGCACCACTCCGACAAGATGAGCCTTGCCGAGATGTGCAAGCAGGTCAAGGCGCTGGCGAAGGCCGCGAACGCCGGCACGCTGGCTCCCGACCTGATGAACGGCGCGACCTTCACCGTCTCCAACCTGGGCTCCTTCGGCATCGTGAACTTCACGCCGGTCATCTCCGCACCACAGATCGCGATGCTGGGCGTGGGCAAGACCCTCCTGCGCGCCGTGCGCCAAGCCGATGGCACGGTCGCCTACCGCGACTACATGCAGTTCTCGCTGACCATCAACCACATGGTGGTCGATGGCGCACCCGCCGCCCGCTTCCTGCAGGCGCTCACCGCGAACATCGAGAACTTCGAACTCATCTGCATTGCGAAGTAACAAACGGTCGGGGAGGTGTCCCCGCACCCCTCCGGCGCAAATGGTCGGGGACATCCTGTCCCCGCACCCCTTGGAATGATTTCACCCTTTAAACAAATAGGAATTTCATCATGTACGATTTGATGGTCATCGGCGCCGGTCCCGGCGGTTACGAGGCGGCTGCATACGCGGCGCGCACGCTGAAGAAAAAGGTCGTCCTCTTCGAGAAGGAAGAACTGGGCGGCACCTGCCTGAATGTCGGCTGCATCCCGACCAAGACCTTCATGCGCAGCGCGAAGGCCCTGGAGGAGTGCAACGAGGCGGCTGCCTACGGCATCAAAGCCGCCGCAGCCACGCTGGACATGGCGGCGGTTCAGGCGCGCAAGCAGAAGGTCGTGGCGCAGCTGGTGAAAGGCGTCGCCGCGATGGAGAAGGCCGCGGGCGTCGAGGTCGTGAAGGCCGAGGCGAAGATTGTCGGCGTCGGCAAAGTCGAGGCCGCCGGCAAGGTCTATGAGGGCGCGAACATCCTGGTCGCCACTGGTTCCGTGCCGGCTTGCCCGCCCATCCCTGGTCTCAAGGACAACCCGCTGGTGCTCGACTCCACGGGCATTCTCGCGCTGGACAAGGTGCCGAAGGCGCTCGTCGTCATCGGCGGCGGCGTGATTGGCCTGGAGTTCGCCAGCTTCTTCGCGACTGCCGGTGCGAAGGTCACCATCGTCGAGATGATGCCCAAGATCGCCCCGGTGGTGGATGACGAGATTGGCCAGCAGCTCCACAAGGCGCTGGTGCGCGCGGGCATCACCATCAATTTGAACTGCAAGGTCGTCAAGATCGAGGGTTCCACGCTGCATTACCTTGACCCGGAGGGCAAGGAGCAGGCCGTGACTGGCGACTATGTGCTCAACTCCACGGGGCGCCGTGCGGTGATGCAGGGCATCGGTCTGGAGGAAGTCCACGTCGAGACCAACCGCAAGGGCATCGTGACCGATGAGTTTGGCCACACCAACGTCCCGGGCATCTGGGCGTGCGGCGACGTGACTGGACGCTGCCTGCTGGCGCATGCCGCCACCCGCGAGGGCATCGTGGCGGTCAACAACATGTTCGGCATCCAGGACCGCATGAGCTACAAGGCCATCCCGTCCGTGATCTTCACGCATCCCGAGGTCGCCCAGGTCGGCGCGACCGAGCAGGAACTCCAGGCCAAGGGCATCGCCTATCGCAAGGCCGTCGTTCCGATGGCGCTGGCGGGACGCTTCATGGTGGACTTCGCCGGCAAGAACGGCACGGTGAAGGTTCTCCTCAGCGAGAAATACGGCCAGGTCCTCGGCGTGCACGCCATCGGCGGCTGCGCCGGCGAGTTCATCTGCGCGGCTTCCGCGATGGTCGGCCAAGAGATGACCAACGAGACCGTCCGCCGCATTGTCTTCCCGCACCCCACTGTCTCCGAATCCATCCGCGAGGCGGTGCTGCACGCCTAAAACCCGCGCAGAATGCGCGGGCACGGAACGGCTCCCGCGCAAGATGCGCAGGCACGGAACGGCTCCCGCGCAAGATGCGCAGGCACGGAACTAAATTTCATAAACTTTTGTGTAATTCGTTGTAACTCACTAAACCACAAGGACTTAGAAAACCATGACCAAATGTCTAGTCGTCACCCCGGAAGATTGGTTCAAGCCGGGCAAAATCACCTTCAAGGACATCCCCGTCTGCCAGTACAAGAAGACCTTGACCGAGGAGAAGAAGATCTACTCCAAAGAGGACTTCACGGCCATCTACCACGACATGCTGGTGTGCCACATCTTCGAGACGGTCATCAACGAGATCAAGCTCCAGGGCAAGTTCGAGGACGTCGCCTACAAGCATCCCGGCCCGGCTCACCTGTCGCTCGGCCAGGCCGCGACCGCCGTCGGCGCCGCCTACAACCTGGACATGAATGACTTCACCTTCGGCAGCCACCGCTCGCACTCCGAGATTCTGGCGAAGGGCCTCTCCGCCATCCGCAAGCTGGATGACGCGAAGCTCCAGAAGATCATGGAGGACTTCTTCGGCGGCGCGACGCTGAAGGTCGTGCAGGAGCACTGCAAGTGCACCACCGTCAAGGATCTCGCCAAGTACTTCCTCATCTACGGCGCCTACGCGGAGATCTTCGCCCGCGTGACCGGCTTCAACAAGGGCTGGGGCGGCTCGATGCACTGCTTCTTCACCCCGTTCGGCATCTACCCGAACAACGCCATCGTCGGCGGAAGCGGCCCCGTGGCGCCCGGCGCCGCGCTCTTCAAGCTGGTCAATGACCAGAAGGGCATCGTGCTGTGCAATATCGGCGACGCCTCCTTCGGCTGCGGACCGGTCTGGGAAGGCCTGATGTTCTCCGCGATGGGCCAGTTCAAGACGCTGTGGAAGGAGAAGGGCTTCAAGGGCATGCCCATCCTCTTCAACTGCTCCAACAACATCTACGGCATGGGCGGCCAGACCGCTGGCAGCGAGAAGGAGAACTGGCTCGGCGAGACGATGGGCTACGGCCAGCTCGCCCGTATCGGCGCGGGCGTGGATCCCGACCAGATGTTCTCCGAACGCGTGAACGGCTATGACCCGCTCGCCGTCGCCGACGCCGTGAAGCGCCAGAAGGACCACCTGCTGAAGGGCGAAGGCCCCGCGCTGCTCGACGTGTGCACCTACCGCATTGGCGGTCACTCCCCCTCCGACGCCTCCAGCTACCGCACCAAGGAGGAACTCGACATCTGGAAGGCCTTCGACCCCATCCAGCACTACCGCGAGAAGATGGTCAAGGGCAAGATCTTCACCGAACTGGAGGCCGCCGCCGTCGAGAAGCAGGTCCACGACATGGTCAAGGAGTGCTTCATCCTCGCCATCGACAAGGACATCTCCAAGTACGAGACGCTCGACTCGATGTTCATCGAGTCCGTGATGTTCTCCAACAAGAAGCTGGAGTCCTGCGACGAGTCCCGCAAGGGCGATGCCGACTTCCTCCAGCCCCTCGCCGAGAACGAGCAGTTCAAGAAGATTCAGAAGAAGCAGCGCTACTTTGCGGACGCCGAGGGCAAACCCTACTCCAAGATGCTGGTTTACAACATCTGCGACGCGGTCTTCGAGGCGATGACCAACCGCTTCTCCAAGGATCCCACGATGGTCGCCTTCGGCGAGGACAACCGTGACTGGGGCGGCGCCTACGCCTGCTACCGCGGCCTCACCGAGCTGCTGCCGTATCACCGCTTCTTCAACTCCCCGATCTCCGAGGCCGCCATCATCGGCGCCGCGGTGGGCTACGCGCTGGCGGGTGGCCGCGCCGTCGCCGAAATCATGTACTGCGACTTCATCGGCCGTTGCGGCGACGAGCTGTTCAACCAGCTCTCCAAGTGGCAGGCGATGTCCGGCGGCGTGCTGCGCATGCCGGTCGTGGTGCGCATCTCCGTGGGCTTCAAGTATGGCGCACAGCACTCGCAGGACTGGTCCAGCATCTTCACCCACATTCCGGGCCTGAAGGTCATCTATCCCGTCACCCCGTATGACGCGAAGGGCCTGCTCAACAGCGCGCTCTCCGGCACCGACCCCGTGATCTGCCTGGAGTCCCAGCAGTGCTACGCCCGTGGCGAAGAGTTCCACCAGGGCGGCGTGCCGGAAGGCTACTACGAGATTCCGATCGGCGAGCCCGATGTGAAGAAGGTCGGCAAGGACCTCACCATGATCACCGTCGGACCGATGCTCTACAAGGCGCTGGAGGCCGCGAAGGAACTCCAGGAGAAGTATGGCATCGACGCCGAGGTCATCGACCTGCGCTCTCTTAACCCGCTCAACTACGACAAGCTGGTCGAGTCCATCAAGAAGACCGGCAAGGGCATCCTGATGAGCGAGGCTGTCGAGCGTGGCAACGTGATGCAGAATGTCGCCGCCAACTTGAGCCAGCTCGCCTTCGACTACCTCGATGCGCCGCTGGCCGTGCTCGGCAGCCGCAACTGGGTCTCCCCCGCCGCCGAACTGGAGTCCAAGTTCTTCCCGCAGGTCGGCTGGATCCTGGACACCATCCACGAGCGCATCATGCCGCTGAAGGGCTACACCCCCACCGTGAATCGCTCTCTCGGCGAACTGGCCCGCACCGCTCGCCAAGGCGTGTAAGCCACGAAAGCCAAAAGCTTAAGGCTTAAAGCAGAAATCCCTCGAGTGTCATAGCGACATTCGGGGGATTTTTCGTAGTTTCAGGGACACTGCTCCTCGCTAACATCTTAAGAACGCCACAACCCAACGCAGGGAAGAAGCATAAACGCATGCAGTAGGAATTCTATGTCAAGAAGCACAAGTGCCCGGAAAAACTACCGCCCCAAGCCAAAAATCATAGGAAAACTAAGATTCCGTTTCCTTTCCTGACAAGGGACTTGCAACCGACCGAAATCGCATTACATTACTTTCGAAGGGGGTGGGGGCATACCTCCCTAATTGGAACGCGCATGCGCGCCCATGCAAAAAATCGTCGCCGATGCCGGCTGGTTAAAATCGCCCTCCAGGCAACTTCTGACGCACGTAGCGCAAGACACAGTTTTTTCCGACAGCAGTGGTCAAAAAGCAGGAAACAACTTGAATTTCGGATAGGAAATGACTATAATTATAACAATAAATATACCACTCAACTACTCCACCAACACCTCCGTTACCATGATGAAAAAGAACTTCACCCTGATTGAACTGCTGGTCGTCATCGCCATCATCGCCATTCTGGCCTCCATGCTTCTGCCGGCGCTCTCAAAGGCCCGGGAAAAGGCCCGAACCATCGGCTGCGTCAACAACATGAAGCAGATTGGACTCTACCACGCGATGTACACACAGGACAACGACGGCTACTATATCACCGCGCTCGGCACGGGCATCAACAACACGACTTGGCTGCCGTTCCAGGTCGCCCTGCGTATCAATGAGAATATCGCCGGCAAGGCGCTGGACTGCCCGTCCAGCAGAAACAGCCAGGCTGGTGCGTTGACCAAAATCAGCGCCAACGACATGAGCGAGTGGAACAACAAACGGGATGAAATCCGCCAGAACCTCTCCTACGGCGTCAACCATTCCACGGCGGGACTGGTCCAGCCCAATTTCAGCACTGACTTGCGTGTTCCGGTCAAGGAGAGCCTCTTCCTGGGACTTGGTGGCAAGCCGGCCTACGCCGTCTGGATGGCCGACTCCACGCCCAAGAATTACGACACCACCCGGGTCGCCTCTGACTACAGCTGCTTCATCAACTTCGACTGGTGCTATCCCCACAAGTTGGTCAGCAGTGGAACCTGGTATCCCCTGAACGCCTTCAACCACTCCGGGAAAATCAACTTCACGGCATTCGATGGCCATGTGGAGAGCGTCACTCCCAATGGCATCCTCTGGCTGTGGAACCGGCAAGACCCGCTGATGTGGCGCTGCAACCCGCGCTACCAGGATGTCGGCGGCGTCAAGACCTATGTGAACTACCTGACGATCTAAGCGCGGGTTCCTGCCAGTCGTCTCTCCTTGTTCTTCAGGCTGAGGATATGTCCTTGTGGCATCCCTCAGCCTGTTTTGTTTGGAAGTTCCACAAAATCTTGGCAAAAATAGCCTTGCTGACTTGAAAAACTCGCGGGGGAGGTTATCTTAAGCGAACATCCAAAACCTGGGGCTATAGCTCAGTTGGTAGAGCATTACGTTCGCAACGTAGGGGTCAGGGGTTCGAATCCCCTTAGCTCCACCAGATTTTCCAATGAAAATCTGCCCTCCATAGCCTTGCCGAAGGAGCGAAGGAGGGCATTCGTCACAGTTCAATCCTTAAGCCTTCTTTGCGTTTATGCTGAGAAGGCTTTTTTATTCCTTACGCTACAGCGTATTCCGCTCAATTCACCAAGAGGGCACCTAACGGCAGAATTTTAAGTTTTCGTTTTGACTTTGCCCCAAGGGTTATCGCGCCCTTTTCGGGCGCAGATGGTTTGGGGCACCTTGCCCGACAGCTGCGCGCCCGTCAGGCGCTTGCAGTCGGTTACGCATGGTTGCGCACTCCGTGCGCTCGCCGCTTTGCGGCTGAAATAGCCTTGATTAGGTATCCTGTCGGGGAACAAAAGCCAACAGTTTAACCAATTGATAATTCCACTATTACAAGTAAAAGAGGTTTCTCCATGTTCAAGAAAGTCATCTTCTTCATTCTGTTCATTTCATATATCATCCCGCACACGAGCCGCGCAGACGCCAAATACTATCGCTACAGCGATGACCGTCAACTCTTCTACACCAGAGATGGGAAAATCTATCGGTACAGCGATGACCGCCAACTCTTTTATATCAAAAGCAACTGTCTCTATCGATACAAGGACGATCGACACTCTATTACATCAAAGGCGGCAAAATCTACCGCTATAGCGATGACCGCATCCTATACTACTTCAAGGAGGACAAGATTTTCCGCTATAGCGACGACCGCCAGCTCTGCTACATAAGAGACGACAAAATTTTCCGCTATAGCGACGACCGTCAGATTTTCTACTATGACGGGGACGATTCAAAATTAACTCTCTTCATACTCATGAAGCTCATCTGCCCGGAGTCTTTTGATTAAGGGCAATGTTCCTTCGTCCGCAAGCCCAAGAGCTATTGGGAGTTCTTTCTACGGTTTCGGTTTGTCCTGTTGTCATTGTTTCCAGCTTTGAAAGCGGTGTGCCGCGATCGGGGGCGTAGGTTGTAGAACGCCTCCGGGGCAAGAGAAGAAGGATGGATTCGTAATTCTCTGCTTCCCCGTTGGGGGGCGAGCCTATCCCTTTTAGTTGTCCCATGAATCGGTTTGACGGATTGGGGCATCCGATTTTCGCCACGGCAGAGCTTCAATGACGATGAGCATCAGCGAGAGTGCCACGGCGAATATGCCAAGCACTGCGACGGCGGTCCCGATTGCATTGGCATGCCGGAGGATTCCCCAGTGGGTGAAAAGCCAGTTCCAGTCATGCGTCAAATTGTCGGACGACACGAATGGCGCCACCAGAGTAAGTTGCATTTCGGTAGCGTCTCGCATGTATGTGGCGCTGTCAAGCAACGCGAAGCCGAGCCAGCCAATGGTCATGAGAACGGCATGCTTTTCGTTGCTGCGGAAGAAATAGATACCACAGGCGATGGGAGTGAGAAGCTGGAAAATTGTTCCGGACAAAATACAGATGGTTTCCCCTGCCCATCTGGTCACGGCATGGCCGACCTCATGGAACACCCCGTGAATGTACCAGAACACGGTACTGTATTCGCCCTTTAAGTCGAAGTATTTATATATTGCATATATATAATATGCAGCTAAGAGTGCATAAATTGGAAGGTACTTTGCGGGAATGCGGAACTTGGAAAGAAGCATCCTCCATGACGATTTGGAAAACAGCAGATTCACTGTCATAGATTACAGCGGTCCGATTGGAAATCCCCGCAAGCGTGGGAAAAAACGGGCTTTCAAATATACCTGAATTCGTGAATGGATCCCTGAGTACGTGGGCGCCGACGCTACGCCATCCCGTCGGCGTGGGCTGGCCGTCAATGCGTGGAGTGTGCCACGTCACTGTCGTCCACGGAGTCAGCCTTGGCGTCGAAGCGGGTGTATTGCGGGAAGAAGACGAGCTTTTGGGTGCAGGTGCGCCCATTACGGTTCTTGGCGATGATGAGTTCCGCCTCGAGGCCGTCGGTGGCATTGTCAGAGCGGTTGAACTGCTCCTCGCGCTTGCGATGGAGAAGCGCGACCACATCGGCGTCCTGCTCGATGGCTCCGGATTCGCGGAGGGTGCTGAGTTTGGGCTTGCCGTCGCCTTCTTCGGCTTTTCGGTTGACCTGTGCGAGGCAGACGATGGGGATATTGAGTTCCTTCGCGAGCCCCTTGAGGGCGCCGGAGATGCGCGCGACATCGTTTTCGCGGTTAGCGTTGCTGTTGGAGTTGATGGTGATGAGCTGGAGGTAGTCGATGAAGAGCGCCTGGATGTCATATTGGTCCTTCATCCGGCGTGCCTTGGCGCGCAGTTCGAGGATATCGATGGCGCCCGTGTCGTCAATGAGGATATCGGTCTGCCGGAGGGAAATGCATGCGTTTCGCACGGCATCGAGGTCACCTTGTGGCGCATTGGTTTCGGTTGCCCAGTTGTTGATGCTCACGCGTGCCTCGGCGGCGATGAGGCGAAGCATTAACTGCTGGGCGGTCATTTCAAGGGAGAAGATTCCAATCGGCGTCTTGTTGCCACTGCGCAGAGCGATATTGGTTGCCATGTTGAGGGCGAGGGCGGTCTTGCCGATGGCGGGGCGTGCGGCCAGGATGAAGAGCATGCCAGGCTTGAGGCCACCAGTCATGGCGCGGTCGAGAACATCGTATCCAGTTGCAAGTCCCTGGATGTCAGGTTGTTTCTTTAGTAGTGCGGCAATGTATTTGAGGGATTCATCGACCAGTGGCGCAATGTGCTGGAAATCATGCGATTGGTTCATCTGGCTGACTTCAAGGACTTCCTTCTCGATGAGATCCAGCAGAGGCGCGACCTCGCCGTCCGATTCATAGCATTTCATGACGGCATCGGAGCAGGTGGCGATGATGCGTCGAAGCACGGCGTTCTGCTTGACGATTTCCGCATAGTGCTCGATGTTGACCGAGGTCGGCACCCGGTCCATCAGCAGCCGCAGGTAATTCAGACCGCCGACCTGTTCAAGCTGGTGGTTCTTCTGGAGATAGTCCGCCAGCACCACGGGGTCGATGCCGGCCTCGCCCATGGGATTGAGGGCGACCATCGCATTGAAGATCATCTGGTGGGCGGGGCGGTAGAAGGCACCGTCGAAGTTCAGCCGTGCCAGCCCGGTGGAAGCCGCGTCAGCGTCGGTGAGCATTGAACCCAGCACGGCGATTTCGGCGTCCTCGTTGTGAGGTTTGGGGCGGTCGAAGGAGAAGATGCCGGCACTGTGGGAGGCATTTGACGAAGATGCTTGACCGGAGGACTTGGAATAGTTGGAATTCTTATCAGGCATAGGAAGTTATGGTGATTTGGAAAGTGAACCGCATGGCCCGTGAGGAATAACGGCAGGGTTTTCGGGCGTGAAAGAAATGTAAGCTGATTTATCTTTTTTGCAAACCGACACAATTGCAAACCGACGGCTATATTATCCAAGCCGCAATAGCTTAGGATTCTTTTCATAGGTTATTTATTAAATTAATAACTTGCATATAATAAATAACTTAGATACAATTTTTACACAATGGTGACAGTTTTTCTCATCTTTTTTCTGGCTTTTTGGGGAGTCTTGTCCGCCGAGGAATGTCTGACATGGTACGATGGTTCCACGGCGAATTACTGGTCGGACTGCTTTGCTGCAGAGAATCGCCATAAGTGTCTGGAGTATGGCGGTTTCTCGCATGATTCCGAGGCGGGTGCGCTGGATTTCCGCTTTGCGTTGCGGGCGGGTGGTCCGGAGGCGGAGTGCGCGCTGGTGTATGGCCGTCCGTCGATGCCGCCGGCGGAGCATGTGGTGTTCACCGTACGCAACTTGGGCGAAGAGCCGGTGAAGTTGTTTGCGGCGGCGTGGAGCGGTGTGGAGGGTGGTCCGGGGTTCCGCGTCTGGAAGGGGTGGGATTCAACGGAGCGTCCCGAGGTGCCTGCGGATGGCGCGTGGCACGAGGTGGTCTTCGACTACGCGCCCGAAGGGAAGGGCGGTTCAGGGCAGTATCCGTTGGAGACGCTCGCATTGTATTTATTGGATATAAAGGAGGCTCAACCGGTGCATTTGCAGATTCGCCGCATCGAGTTGGTGGACGACTTGGTGCCACGGGGAACCTGCGAGAATGCCCTCGCGCTGCCGCTGGAGATTGTCGCCGGCGAGCGGTTGCGTTTCGGACCGATGCGCGTGGAGTTTCGTCATCGAATGCCGATTGACGAGCGGGTGTGGCTGGAGCTGGAACTTCAAGGCGAGCCAGGTCGGCAGGCACCCGTGCGGCTGCCACTGACGGGCGTGGAGCGCATTGGGATGCGGATGTTGATTCCGGAACAGGAGGTGACGGTTGGAACATATCTGCTTTCCGGGGAGTATGTGGTAAGCCTTCATTGTGGAGAGGCGGTGATGCGGCAGGGCAGTATGGAAGTCACGGTGAAGGGGCGTGCGCCGCAAGAGTTCCCGAAATGCGAGGTGGTGAACTGGCAGGGCGCGCCGACCATCCGCTGCAATGGCGAAATCCTTCCGGGCGTGATGCGGGCGACCTACTCGATGGGACCGCTGGGCTGGCGAGCCTTTGCCGATGCCGGTGTCAAGATTTTCGCCTTCACCGCCACGTCCAATCTCCATGCCTACCATAGCGGAACGCTTTCCGAAGCCGTCCCTGGAGAATATGACTTCAGCCTGCTGGACGAGTATGTCCAGACGATTCTCGCCGAGGCGCCGGACGCCTGGCTGATTCCGCGCGTCTTTCTGGGCGCGCCAGTCTGGTGGTGCGAGGCGCATCCAGACGACTGCGTGTGGATTGAGGAGGAAGACGGCTCGCGCCATCAGATGCTCTATGTCGGCGGGCGGCCCGTGCCAAGTTGGTCCAGCGCTGCTTGGCGCGAGTACGCTGGGCAGGGACTATGCAAGATGCTGGAGCACATCCGTCAGTCCGCCTATGCGGAGCGCGTGATTGGCGTGCTGCTGGCCTCCGGAACCACCGAGGAATGGATGTCTTGGGGCGACAACGAACGCCTCTGGGGCGATTACTCGCTCGCCGCCCAGACGCACTTCCGCCAGTGGCTGCGCGAAAACTATGCGGACGAGGCGGCGCTTCAGACGGCCTGGCTGGAGGAGAAAGTCACCTTCGCCACTGCCGAGATGCCCACGCGCGCCGAACGAGCGGCGGTGCTGCCGAACTCGCCTGACCTGCGCGACCTCACGGTGAGCGGCGATGTCAAGAGTGTGGACTACTATCGCTGGAACGCCGAGCGCACCGCCGAGACGATTGCGTACTTTGCGCACGTGGTCAAGGAGGCGTCGGGCGGACGGATGCTGGTCGGACCCTTCTACGGCTATCTCTTTGAACTCGCATTTGGTCATCGCTTGCTCAACTCCGGGCACACCGCAGTCGGAAAACTGCTGGAGAATCCGGAGATTGACTTCTTCGCGAGCCCATTGAGTTACGCTTACCGTGAGGTGGGCGGGGACGGCATTCCGATGAACATGGGACCCGCTGCCAGCCTCGCCCTCCACAACAAGTTCTGGATTGTGGAGATGGATGTGCGCACCAGCGAGACGAACGGACCAGTCGGCCACTGTGGAAAGCCCGCCGATTTGGAGGGGGATTTGCTCCAGCAGGACAAGGTCGCCATCCATACGCTCTGTGCCGGACTGGCGCAGTGGTGGTTTGACGTCGGCTATGTGAACTACTCCAACCCGGTTCTGATGAAGCGCATTGGAGAATTGGCGCGGGCGATGGACGAGGCGGTGCGCAAATGCGACCGCACGCCCGAGGCGCAAATCGCATACGTCGTGGACGAGGGGAGTCTGCCCTACTGCCGGGTAGGAAGCCGGCTGGCGTTTGAGACGGTGACGCGCAATGTCCCTCTGCTGGAGCGTCTTGGGACCACGGTGGAATACTATCTTGCCTCCGATTTGGAGCGTCTTCCGAAGCGCATCCGATTGGTGATTCTGGGCACCTCCTTTGTGCCGGACGAACAGCAACTCCAGGCGCTGCGTCATCTGGAGCGCGACGGCCGTGTCGTCCTCTTCCTGCATGCGCCAGGCATCTACCCTTGGCGGGAGGGACAGACGCCGGCGGAGTCGATGCGCGAATTCACGGGATTCCCGCTGGGGGTGGTGTCTGACGCAGTGCCCAGCCGGGCGATGGTGGACTTCCCCGACGGTAGGTGGCTGCCGCTGGAACTCCAGGGGAAGACCTTTGCCGCCGACCGTCCGAACGGCGCCCCGTACCAGCCATGTCCATACGTGGAGCCGGACGCCCACACGCTGGTGCTGGCGCATCTGGAGAACTCCGGCGGCGCCGTGGCGGTGCAGGAGCATTCGGGATGGACAGCCCTCTACTGCGCTTTGGCGATGCCACCCCGCGAACTGCTGCTCTCCGCCATGAAAAAAGCCGGAGTGCATCGTTATATTACGAGTGCCGACCAAGTCTGGGCGACCAAGGACCTTTTGGGAATCTGCGTGAAAGAAGGCGGTGCCAAGACCATCACGCTGAAACAGCCTGGACAGGTGCGGGACGCACTTTCCGGCGAGGTCTTCACCACGGATGACGCTGGCATCTTCACTGTGGAGTTCGCCCCGCGTTCCACGCGGTTGTTCCTTCTGGAAAAGTAGCGCCCATACCACGTTGCAACCCTACAATTCTACGGGGGCTGCGCCCCCGAACCCCTGCAATTCCTCATTCCTCATTATGCTTGCAGCAGTTCTTCATGATTTCAATGATTTCCGCCTGGAGGAGGTTCCGATGCCGGACCCCGGTCCGGGGCAGGTGCGCGTGCGCATAGTCGATTGCGGCTTCTGCCAGACGGACTACAAGGCGATAGTTGGTCTTCGTCGCAATGTGACTTTCCCGCTGATTCCCGGTCACGAGCCCTCCGGGGTGATTGACAAGTTGGGCCCGGGCGTGGTCGGCGACTTCCAGGTCGGCGACGCGGTGATTTGCCAGCCCTCCGGCTATTGCGGACAATGCGAATACTGCCGTGTGGGACTTACCCACTACTGCAAATATGCCTACACCACCGGCGGAGACGGTCCGGACGACGTGCGCCCCGGCGCCTTCGCGGAATACATGGTCACTGGTCAGGAGTGCCTCTTCCACAAGCCCGCGAATCTCTCTTTCGAGGCGGCGGCGCTGACGGAGCCGCTCTCGGGCGCCTGGAAAGGCGTCGTCCAGAAGAGCGAGATCCGCGTGGGCGAGGACGTGGTGGTGATTGGCACGGGCGGCATCGGCTTGCTCTGCCTGATGGTCGCCAAGGCGGCGGGTGCAGGTCATCTCGTGGCGATCGACGCCTCGGAGTACGCGCGCCAGAACGCCCTGAAGATTGGTGGTGCGACCAAGGTGATTGACGCACTGGCGCCGAATGTGAAGGAGCAGGTCTATGCCGAGATGCCCAATGGTCCCGACCTCGTCATCGAAGCGGCCGGTTCCATCGCCGCCGTGAAGACGATGGTGGATTTGCGACGCCGTGGCACGCGATGGAATGTCTTTGGCATCACCACCCACGAGAAATTCGAGTTGGATGGTGGTCAGACGCACTTTCTGGAAGGACGCATGGACGCATCGTTCGGCACCACGCCCTTGGCGATGCAGCAGGCCATCCGACTAATGGAGCGTAATTTGGTGGACCCCGCGAAAATTGTCAGCCATCGATTCGCGCTGAAGGACATCTACGAGGCGGTGAAGGTGATGGGGCAGCGAGACCGCAACAAGGTGATCATCCACGTGACGGAACCGTAACCACTATGAAAGCAAACGAATTTCAGGGAAGGGTGGCGGTGCTGACGGGAGGCTCCAGCGGCATCGGACAGGCATTGGCCATTCGGCTGGCGCAGGCAGGCTGCGAGGTCTTCTTCTGCGGACGACGACCTACGGCAGACGAAACGATGGCCGGCTGTGGCATGCTGGGACACTACTTCCGATGTGACATCACCGAAGCAGGCGCGGCCGAGGCGTTTGTTGCGGAGGCGATAAATAGCAAGGGCGCCATCGACTATGTGATCAATGGGGTGGCGACGGACAACCGGGTGCCTTTTGAAAAAGCCACGCCCGAACTCTTTGACCAGTTTGTGGCAACCGACCTCAAGACCGCCTTCCGGGTTGCCCACGCCGCGCTGGATGGTCTGCGTACGGGACAGGGCAAGGCGATTCTGAACTTCGGCACCACGAACTGGATGCTCGGACTGGCGCCCTTCACGCTTTACAGCGCCGCCAAATCCGGTCTGCTGGGCTTCACGCGTGCGCTGGCGCGAGAACTTGGTCCTGAGGGCATCCGCGTGAATATGCTTTCGCCTGGCTGGGTGATGACCCAGAAGCAACTCGAACTCTATGTGACCGAACAAGACAAGAAGGACCTCCTGCGCGACCAGGCACTGCCGTTCCTGCTCCAGCCCGAAGACATCGTCGGGCCGGCGATGTTCCTGCTCTCCAGCGAGGCACGCGCCATTACAGGTCAGAATCTCGTGGTGGATGCCGGAAAACTGATGCAGTAAGTTCAGAAAATCCACTTAACATTCGATGAATAAGATTATTGAAGCGTTTTCCTGTTTACGCCTGAAACCAGGCGAGGGCGCCTTCTGCCGCCTGTGCCAGCATAGTTTCATTTTAAAGTTGGGGAAGACAATCATCTATGTCGATCCATTCTTGTCGGCGCATCCCAAGCGGCTGTATCCGTCACCAGTAGCGGCGGAGGAAATCACGAATGCGGATGTGATTTGCGGGACGCACGACCATGGCGACCACATCGACCGACCGGTTTGGCCAATCTTGGCGAAGGCCTCGCCGAAGGCGAAGTTCGTTCTGCCGGAGTCGGTTCGCCGCGCGAATCCGCCACTCAAGGGCACGGCAGGGCGACGGCTGGTGGGACTCAACGCGGGGGAGAGCGTGACTATCGGCGAGGTCAAGATCACCGCTGTGCCCGCCGCGCACGAATTGCTGGACTATGATTCCAAGACTGGTCTATATCCATACTTAGGATATATTTTCGAAGGCAATGGTCTGACCGTCTATCACAGCGGTGACTGTTGCCGCTACGAAGAGCAGGTGCGGATTCTTCGCCAGTGGAAACTGGATTTGGCGCTACTGCCCATCAATGGGCGGGATGCCTGGCGGCTCAGTCACGACTGCATCGGCTGCATGACCTACCAGGAGGCCGCCGACCTGGCGGGACTGCTGAAGCCACGCTTGACCATTCCTGCGCACTACGATATGTTCCCCAACAACCAGGCGGATCCGTGGCTCTTCACAGAGTATATGCGCGTAAAATACCCCCGGCTGGCAACGCAAATCGCCAAACCGGGGGAAATCAGTTTAATTAGCAATTAGCAATTAGCAATTGCGGGAGTGGGTATAGTAGTATAGGACAGTTATTTCTTCACCGGCTGATATTTTAGTTGATAGGATAGGGGCGCTTTGAGTTTTTCGGAGAAGAGCGAGATGGTGACGGTGAGCGAACCGTCCTCCTCGAATTTGTAGAGGAACTCACGGCGACCGTCTTCCGCGAGAAAACTCTGCTTTACCCGGCCGTCCTCCAGTTTTTCGAAGGTGACCTTGGCGTCCTCGAACCACTTGACCGGCGCGGCGCCGAAGGTGGTCTCGATGCGGTTGGCGCCATTGCGGCTGAAGACCACGCGGTTCTCCTCGACGGCCAATTCGATGGTCTGGTAGGGCGCAGTCGCCTTGGTGAGCCGGCTGGAGGCGATTTTGCGAATCGCCCAGTTGAACTCCTTGGAGGCGACGGCGACCTTCTCCTTGAGGGCGGCGGTGTCCTTGGGGCTGTTGTCCCATTTGTATTCCGTGGCGCCGATGGTTATGGCGCAGAGGCAGAGGATAGCGAGGATTTTCGTCATGGGAAGAGCTTCTTGGTGGGCTGGAGCGGGTCGTAGGTGAAGGAGAGACCGAGGCGGCGTAGTCCAGAGGCGTCGCCGGAGCCGGGGAGATGCGACAGATGCACGTCGCAACGCTTGAGGTTTGTGAGCGCATCGAGCGCCCATTGTGCGGCGGAATCTCTGGCTGCGGAGACGATTAGCATAATCAATGCCTCGGAGAGGTTCAGGCTCACGCGCTCGTTGGTGCCCAAGTCGTTCTTGAAGACCGCCACGGAGTTCATGATGTCCTCCGGCAGCAGATGACGGTTGTCCGGAATGCCCGCCAGTTTTTTGGCGGCGTTGAGGATCATGGAGGTGGCGGAGTGCATCAGGCTGGAGTTCTTGCCGGTCACAATCGAACCGTCCGGCAGTTGGATGGCCGCACCGCAGCAGACACCGTGGTCCCCGCCGTGTTCCTCCTCGCAACGCCGTGCGGCCTCGCGGGCGGCGGCCACGACCTTGCGGTCTGTGGTCTCCAGGCCTGCCTTGTGGATGAGGTCCTCAGCGCGGGCGACGGTCTTTTCATTGGCGCGTCCCAGGTGGAAATCCGCATTGTATTGGAAATACCGCCGGATGATTTCCTGGTTGGCGGCCTCGCGCACTTTCTCGTCATCCACGATGCCCTGCGCGATGCAGTTCACGCCCATGTCGGTGGGGGATTGGTAGCCCTCGGTGGAACCGGTGATTTTGGTGATCAGCGTCCGCAGCAGGGGGAATGCCTGGAGGTCGCGGTTGTAGTTGACGGCGGCGATGCCGTAGGCGTCGTAGTGGAAATTGTCCATCGCGTTGTTGTCCATCAAGTCGGCGGTGGCGGACTCGTAGGCGATGTTGACGGGGTGGTTGAGGGGGAGGTTCCAGACGGGGAAGGTCTCGAACTTCGCGTAGCGTGCAGCACCGTTGCGCCTGGCCTCGTGGTACATCTCCGTGAGGCAGACATTCATCTTGCCGGAGTTCGGTCCCGGGGCGGTCACCACCACCAGCGGCTTGGTCACGGGCACATACTCCTGCGCACCGAAACCCTCCGCGCTGACCACATGCTCGATGTTGTTCGGGTAGCCCTCGATGTCCCCCCACAGATAGACTTTGATGCCATGACGGGCGAGGCGGTCCTGATAGGCCTTCACCGAGGCCTGCCCGTGGTAGCGGTTGACGATGACGGCAGTGACGTCGATGCCATGGGCGCGCAGGTCGTCAATCAGTTTCAGCGATGCGTTGTCGTAGGTGATGCCGAAGTCCGCGCGCACACGCTGGTTCTCGATGTCATTGGCGTTGATGCAGATCAGGAGGTCTGCCTGGTCGGCCAGTTTTTCGAGGAGCCGGATCTTGACATCCGGGTCGAAGCCTGGAAGGACGCGTGCGGCGTGGAAATCGCCAATGAGTTTGCCACCGAATTCCAGGAAGAGCCTCCCCTGGCCTGCGTTCACTCGCTTGAGAATCTGTGCGGTCTGCGCAGTCAGATATCGTTCGTTGTCAAAAGGCAATGACATTGGTTAGAAGGTCTTAAGTTGTTTATAATAAGGTATATACACAGAAAAAGCGAACAGATTCGGACCTGTTCGCTCTTCTGTCAGGCATTACAAGAATGTCTTAGCGGATGATACCGGCAGCGCGACGACGAGCCTCGCACGGCGGGATGTAGCATTCGCGGCTACGAAGCTCATCCAGCGTATTCTCCTTGTCCATCTTTTTACGAAGATGACGCAAAGCACGCTCGATCGGGTCATTTTTGCGAACCTTGACTTCTGGCATGTTTCTTCACCCCCTTGTGGGCCAATTGAAAATGAATGGTTGCAGTCGGCATTGCCGATGGAATGGGAACGATGTTAATTTAATCCCTCGTGGCGGTTTTGCCAGACAAAAAGAGGTAAAAATAACATCCCAGGGAGAAAATCTAATCCGGCGAATGGCAATTAGCAATTAGCAATTAGCAATTGCCGAAAATGTTACGGTTCCGGTCCGGCGGCGAGGCAGACGGGGAGGATTGGACTGCCGAGATGCCGAGGCGGAAAACCAATGGATAGGTGCTGAGCAGAGTGCGTGGCGTCGATGATTTGTTCGGTCAAAGGAAGTGCCCAGGGCTGGCCGGGTACGGGCGGCTTCATCAACTTGCCGTTGATTTGGATTTGCGCCTGTCGCGGAAGGGCTGGAATCATCAGGAAAGCCATGCGGCCGGAGGCGACGACGGGAGCCTCGAAGTCCTGATGGAGCCAGAGGCATTGGGCTTTCCGCAGCTCCGCAGGGCAGTGCTTTTCCAGCGGGCGCTCCTCATAAAGTGCGCTGAAGTGCATCGCGAGGATGAGTTCCCCTGGCTCCGGCTGAGGGGTCGGAGCGGTGGAGACGCGCCAGATGCTCGGAAGGACTCCGAGTGGATCGCGATTCTGCCAGAGCGCCAGCCAAGACGACAGCTCGGCATTGACCGCGGCGGCATTGGGGTCCTTTAAGATTTTCTGGTATTTTTCCTGGAACCGCTGAAGTTGTCTGGCGGACGACAGGAGTTTGGGCAGCGCCTCTTTCTTGGCATGCTGCAACTCATCCACGGCATGATAGGTCTCGCTAAGAATGGCCTGCTGTTGATGAGTCAGCGCCAAGAGCTCCAGGTAGTTGCGCAGCTTTTTCGAAAGACCGTCGTGAGCCATGCATTGCAGCAGGACCGGGAAGGTTTTGGTGTAGTTTTCCGATGCGAACCCAAGTGCAGAGATGCTTGGCGGAAGGGCGGTTGTCACCATCGGATTGGGAGTGCTGGCAGGCACGGCGTCGCTCCAGGCTTTCCAATCATTGAAATAGCTCTCCAGTTCATTGGGAAACGCGTCGCGGAGTGCCGACGGGACTGGTGAAACCGGCGGATGCCGGGTCGGAGCAGGCAGCGTGAGTCGATGCGGGGACAGCCCATGACAACAGCCAGACAAAAACGCCATGGCCGTCAAGGTCAGCACGCACCAAAGCAGTTGGAGTGGATGGCGTTGCATGCAAAAATCAGTGGTTATCCAATGGAGGAAAGCACCACGAATTTCAGGGTGCATTCTGCGATTTTCCGGTCGTCCACCCAGAACTCGCCATTGGCGACGCCGGCGTGCCCGGAGGTGTCACTGCTGCCACAGATGACAAGGCGGTCGCCGGGGCGTGCCTGGTCGTAGAAGTGCGCCTCGTCGATGCAGAGGAAGATGCCGAGTTTTCCGGTGTTCTCCGGGTGTGCAAGGATGTGTGCGCAACCAAGTTGTGCACCGGATTCGAGGAGCAGTTCAGAAGGATAGCAGTGCGCCTTGTCGCCATTCAAGAAGGCGTCGTTTCCGGTGATGTTCTTGTAACCGCAGAAACGGGAGCCTGGCGAGCCAATATCAATGGCGTGGTCGATGAGCAGGAAAGGCGGACGATGCGGCAGGTACTTCATCAGTTCTGAGGCATTGAATTGTTTTCCGGCGGCCAGTTCCGCGGCGAATGGCGAAGCCGGCCGGGCGTCCAGCGACACGGCGTCATGGGAGACGGGCGTGATGTGTGCGAGGGTGATGATGCCTGTGGAGGCCAGCCCGTCCGCAGTGGTGCAAGAGACCTGAAAATCCGCTTCATGATTGGCACGGCGCTCCAGCAGTTTGCTCTCCAGCAACATCGCCATGCCAGGCAACACCGGCTTGCGGAATTTCAGACGGCGAATCTGGCGCAAGACGATGCGGGTGCCGGCAATCACTGGCACGGTCAGGCGAAAAAGCAGATTGGAAAGCTGAGCCATTGCCGCGACTTGCAGGACGCCGGGCGTGACGGGCTGCCCAGGGAAATGCCCCTGGAAGACCGGCTCGTTGATGGACATCAGCTTGCTGGCCTTGCCGGTGAGGCAGTCGTCGGCGATCATCGCTTCGTCCAGCATCAGCAACGGCGAAGTCAGCTCCAGGGTCTCGACCAGTTGATTGTAGGTGTACAGTTTTGGCATCTTCTACAAGTTGAAGGTTAATGGCTAAGGGGTTGATTGCCAAGTCCAGGGTTTCGTTTTGAACCTCAGGTCTCGTCCATCGGGTACAATAATCCATTCCGGCAGGTCGGGATGGAGTTCAGGAAGATTTTGCCGTATGATTTCTGGCGAAGCCGTCCGTCGAGGAGGACGATGATGCCCGTGTCCTGGCGGTTTCGGATGAGTCGCCCGAAGCCCTGGCGGAATTTGAGGACCGCCTCAGGCAGCAGATAGTCGAAGAAAGGCCGACCGCCCTGGGCGAGGCACTTTTCTTCACGTGCCTGTTGGACGGGATGACCGATCTGCGCAAAGGGCAGGTGGGTGATGATGACATTGGAAAGTGCTTCGCCGGGGACATCCACGCCAGTCCAGAAGCTGTCGGTGCCGAAGATGACCGCGCGTTCGGCGGTGCGGAATTCCTGAAGCATCTGCCGTGGGGAGAGCGAGTCTCCCTGAAGGAGCAGCCGATAGTTTCCGCTGGCGAAGAACTCCTGGAGGCGCTCCGCCATCCGTCGAAGCTGATAGTGGCTGGTGAAGAGTACGAAGGCGCGTCCCTGGGTGAGGTCCAAATAATGCCGTAGCGCCTGTTCCAAGGCATCCTCGTAGCGTGGATCCTGTGGCGAAGGCATCGGCGGAAGGTAAAGGGTGACTTGGCGTTCAAAGTCAAACGGTGAACTCAGGACCAGCGTTTGCGCATCCGGCAGGCCGATGCGATTGAGGAAGAAATCCATCGAACCATTCACGGTGAGCGTGGCGCTGGTGATGATCAGCGGCAGTGGCGTTTCGCCTTCTTCCCGTGGCGGAAGGAGGATTTGCCGTAGCTGTGGCGCGGGATCGACGGGGACTGCCTCGAAGGAGACCTCGCTTTCGTGGCGTCCGCGCAGCTCGAACCAATATGCTTGCCTGGGGTCGGCCATCTGGAAGAAGCGCTGTATTTGGTCGGCGAACTCCTGAATTTCGGAGGAGGCGCTCTGGAGGGCGGCGGCGCGCTCTGGCTGGGTCAAATCACAGCTCTGGGCGAGGCGCCACAATGCACCTGCAAGTTGGTTCAGCGGCTCGGAGAAGCCGTCATTCTGCGGCGATGGCTCGTGGAGACGCAGGAGACCGCCGCCCTGCGGGGCAAGCTGGCGAATCTGCTCGGCCAGCTTGGGCTGCAAGGCAGTCAGCCCCGTCAGCAGAGAATTGATTCGTTCACGCGCATCGGCGGCGTCCGGCGGTTCCAGAATCCCCCCGCGACGGTTCTCATGCGCCAGGTGCGACAACAGCCGTCGGAGTTCCCAGGTGCCGGGGTGGCTGCCCAGCTGGGCGGCCGCGATATCCGGAATGGTGTGTCCTTCGTCCAGAATCAGCGCGGAAAATTCGGGGAGGGCCGAGGCCTCGCCGTCCGCATGAGCCAGCACCGTGAAGAGGAATGCGTGGTTGGCGACGATGATTTCGGCTTCAGCCAACGCGCGTCGTGCCAGGGCATGATAGCAGTCCTTGCGGTAATGGGGGCAGAGTTTTCCCAGGCAATTGAGGTTGTCGCAGGCGACTTCGCTCCAGAACCCCTGGTTGTCGGCGGCCAGGGAGAACTCCTCGCGGTCGCCAGTGGCAGTGGTCTCGGACCACTTGAGCAAGGCGGCCAGCCACGAGCCAGGCAAGGGGAGGGTGGACTGACGGACCAGCTGGTTCAGGCGAGACTTGCATAGATAGTTGGAACGCCCTTTGGCGATTCGGCATTTCAGGGGACGGTCGAGCAGCTTGGACAGCAGTGGAATGTCCTTTCGGAGGATTTGCTCCTGAAGATTGATGGTGTGGGTGCTTACCAGTACCGGCTTGCCAGTACTCTGGGCGTGATAGATTGCCGGTACCAGATAGGCGAAGGTCTTCCCGATTCCCGTCGGCGCCTCAATGCAAACCTGCTCCGCATAATCCAGTGCATGAGCCACGCGGTGGGCCATCGCAAACTGCTCTGGCCGCGACTCGTAGGCGGGACCGCCAAAACGCCCCGCCTGTTGCAGGGGCGATTGGTCGCCAAAGAATAAATCGGTTTCCCCTAATGACAATGCAAGTGATATCGATGAAACAGAGTTCCGAACACAAAGAATTTACTAATTAACAATCTAATTAGCTTATTGTAAGGTATTTGTTGCTAATTTTTTGGATTCATCTTGCCGACATTGAGATCGATTTCCTCCTCGATCTTGCGGGGAAGTTTCGGTGGCGGCGGTGGCAGGTTGATGTAGAACGGATGCTCCGGGTCGTCATCCCCGTAGGTGTCGTGGTAGGCGAGGGTGATGGCGCTGATGAGCTGCTGAATCGTCATTTTGGGGTATTCCAACAGGACGGTCTGCCGTTCGCCATTCTCGTCCAGATACTCGACCTCCGACTTTCCGTTGATGAGCACCTGGGTCTTGGTTTGCGGGATATCGTCGTCAGTTGCTCTGGCCTGGAGATTAACGGTGTCGAGCCGTACCTTGAACGGCTTGATGCCGACGGCGCGGTGAAGCACGGTCAGAATATCTTGCGGTGCGATGACCATGTCCTCCGTCTGGAACTCCAGTTTCAGAGCTGCCTCCTCATTGCCGTAAACCGTGACGCCGCGCATCGGGTCTTTGGCGGCTTTTTCGGCCCACGCCTTGGTGTCGCGCTCTTTTTTGACCTCTTTCCACTTGATCAATCCGGCGGTTCCCGCGCTGCCAAGAACAATCACGATGACCACCGGCAACAGCCACGAGAGAAGCCATTTGCGCCGGGCACGGCTGGCTTCCTGGCGCTCACGCATGATTTCTTGAACGGACTGCGAGGCGGCATTTGTGGACTGTCCGAACAGCGATGTCGAGGAACGTTGCTGGTTGTTGTCTGCCATGGCGGTAAGTATCGTAAGGTTCAGGTGGTTTCCGGCAAAGGTCACTTCTTGGGGCGCGTCTTCATCAGCAGCTTGCTGCCCAGCAGAGCCAAGAAGGTGATGGCCAGTAGGATGGAGGAGATGGAGTTGATTAGCGGCATCGAACGACCGCGCTTGATCATACCTTGAATCTGAATGGGCAGGGTGGTGGAACCCGGACCGTTGACCAGGAAGGTGATGACGAAGTCGTCGATGGAGAGAGTGAAGGCCAGCAGGGCACCGGCGAGGATGCCGGGGAGGATGATGGGCACCAGCACCTTCCAGGTGGTGGTCCAGTTGCTGGCACCCAGGTCGCGCGCGGCCTCCAGCACGGACATGTCGAAGTCCTGGAGGCGCGAGAGTACCGCCAGGGTGACGTAGCTGACGCAGAAGGTGATGTGCGCCAGCACGATAGAAGTCATCCCCAAGGGCATGTGGATGCTCGCGAAGAAGATGAGCAGACTGATGCCGATGAGAATCTCCGGCAGGACCAGCGGGGTGTAGATGAGCGTGTAGTGGACGTTCTGAAGGGTGCTCTTGTAGCGGTGAAGCGCAAAGGCCGCGCAGGTCCCCAGGATGGTGGAGCCAAACGTTGCCAGCGCGCCAACCACGACCGTGATGTAGAGCGAACGCCAGATGGCCCGTCCTTCGTCGCTGACGAAGAGCTGGGTGTACCACTTCAAGGTGAAGCCCTTCCAGGCGGTGCCGTAGGAATTCAGGTTGAAGGAGTTGACCACCAGAAGGAGGATGGGAACGTAGAAGAAGAAGAGCACCAGCCAAGTGACGATGGCGGGGAAGATGCTGCGCCGTGTCATTTGGCCACCTCCTTCGCATGCTGGGCGGTGGTGTATTTCAAATAATACAGCAGCGGCAGCGACATGATGAGGAACATCACCGTGGACATCGCGGCGGCGGCAGGAAGGTTTCGCTGCTCCAGCGCCAGGCGGACGATGACGTTGCCGATCATCTGGGAGTCTTTGCCGCCCACCAGGTCCGGAATCACGTATGAGCCGATGAGCGGGATGAAAATCATCAGGCACGCAGACATCAGCCCCTCGCGGATGCCCGGAAGGAAGACATGGAAGAAGGCGTAGAGCCGTCCGGCGCCCAGGTCCATCGCGGCCTCGAAGAGCGTGAAGTCGAACTTCTCGGCGGCTGCGTAGATGGGCAGGATGGCGAACGGCAGTTCGGTGTAGATCATCACCACCAGCACTGCAATGGGGTTCCCTAAAAAGACCGTGCTTGGGTTAATCAAATGCAACGACAGCAGGAGGTTGCGGAGCATTCCCTGGGGGTGGAGCACCAGTCGCCAGGCGAAAATGCGAATCAGGAGGTTGGTCCAGAAGGGAATGATGGTCAAAAGCAACAGGATGTCGCGTTTCCATTGGGAGACCCGCGCAATGTGGTATGCCACGGGGACGGAGATGGCGAGGGTGGCCAGCGTGCAGATGACGCTCATCCAGATGGTCCGCCAGATGATGGCTGGGTAGTCGGGGTTGCGCAGTTCCGCCAGGGTGTTCAAGGTCCAGGTGTCCCCGATTCCGCCATAGGCGCCCTTGCTGCGGAAGGCGATGGCAAAGATGATCAGGGTGGGCAGGACGAAATAGATGAAGAGCCACACCATCGACGGGGCGGTGATGGCGAACTCGCCGAGGATGCGTCTGCGCAGCGGAGTGGAGGGCTTCATTGCTGGGAAGCCTCCTCCTGGCCGTTTGTCTGCCCGTCCGATGATGCGGCAGAGGTATCGGGTGGTTCGGGAGCCGCCACTGCCGCGCCCGGGACTTCCTCGCCGACATTCTGCGGGGGCATCTGGAGCAGATCCTCGTCCTTTTCGCGGTATTGCTCCAGCATGAAGCTGTCGTCTGCCTGCCAGGAGATGAAGACCTGGTCCCCCCAGGTGATACGACGCTGGTCGAGCAAGAAGCGGTTGTGCTGGCGAGTGACTGCGACTCGCCAATCCTCCGCGATAGAGACCCAATAGCGCGTGTGGTCGCCCTGATAGACGATGTCTTCCACCTTGGCGGACAGGACATTCTGGCGCGGATTCTCGGCCGGGCGGTCCAGCGAGATGGAGAATTTTTCGGGGCGGATGGAGAGGTGGACACTGTCGCCCGCCACCAGTTTCTTGTCGTTGAAGCAGATCAGCTTCTTGGAGAGATCTGGCACCTCCACTTCGCAGTATTCGCTGTCCAGCACGCGGGTGATGATCCCGTCAAAGAAATTGGTGTCACCGATGAAGGCTGCCACGAAGCTGGATTTCGGGGCCTCGTAAATTTCGGCGGGGGTGCCGACCTGCTCGATCTTGCCGTTCTGCATCACCGCGATGTGGTCGGAGATGCTCATCGCCTCGTTCTGGTCGTGGGTGACATAGACGAAGGTGATGCCGACCTCGTCATGGATCAGCGAAAGCTCCAGGCTCATGCGCTGGCGCAGTTTGAGGTCCAGCGCGGCCAGCGGCTCGTCCAACAGCAAGACGCTGGGCTTGAGAACCAGCGCGCGGGCGATGGCGGTACGTTGCTTCTGCCCGCCGGAGAGCTGCGCGGGCTTTTTGTCCGCATGTGCCTCCATCTGAATCATCGCCAGCATCTTGTCCACTTCCTGGTCGATGGTCGCCTTGGGCAGTTTACGCAACTTTAACCCAAAGGCGATATTCTCGCGGACGGTCATGTGCGGGAAAAGCGCATAGGTCTGGAAGACCGTGTTGATTTTGCGCACGTTGGGGGGCTGTTCGGTGATGTCCTCGCCTGCCAGCAGAATGCGACCGGTGTCTGGCGCCTCGAATCCTGCCAACATCCGGAGCAGCGTCGTCTTTCCGCAGCCACTGGGCCCCAGAATGGAAAAGATTTCGCCGCGGTTGATGGTCAGCGTGACATCATCGACGGCCTTCAGGCGACCGAACTGCTTGGTCACCCCGTCAAACTTCAAAAATTCTTCCAACTCACCCGTTTCCTAAGTTGAGTCAGCAGAGCTGATTTTGGGTTAAAGACCTCCGGACTGTATTTGGTGTTGTTCGCCGGCGTGAAAATATAATATATTCATATATAAAAGAGATGAAGCCCAACTCCACAAGGATTTCTGGAAAAATACCACGCCCAATTGTTGTGGGGACACAGGAATTGCCAATTGGCTATGAAATAAAAAACGCCAGGCATTAACCTGGCGTCTTGGATATTTGGCAATCCCAACGGGAGTCGAACCCATATTTACAGGATGAGAACCTGTTGTCCTAACCATTAGACGATGGGATCATCGTTTCGTGAATGGGCTTAATGTAATCGCTTTCGTTGGGTTTTCAAATCTCCCAAGAGGATTTTTGCGGAATTTCTAAAACTTTCCTGGCAGAAAACAAGTGGTTTAAACTGCTTTAACGATTGCGTTACGGGGGAAGTGACAAGAAATAAACCGTCCGTCAAATGCAGTATTCCGGTTGTCCCGGAGTGGACGCATCGCTGGTTGAGGCATCGATGACATCCTGAAGACTCACCTCGGCAAGCGCATCAATGAACTTCTGGTTTATGCCATCCCAGATTTGACGCACGGTGCACTGGCCGACGCGGTCGCATTGCGGCGAGGCGGTCAGGCAGTCCAGGATATTCAGCGGTCCCTCCATCAGTTCCACGACATCCAGCAGGCGGATGTTGGAGGGCTGTTTCACCAAAGTCAGGCCACCATGCATGCCGCGGACGGTCTTGATTAGCCCTCCGCGGTGTAGCTTTACTGCCAGCAGGCTGATGAATTTCTCCGAAATCTGTTGCGACTGCGCAATGTCCTTCACGGCTCGTTGCGTGCCATTTCCGTGTATCGCAAGGTCCAGCAGGATTCGAAGTCCATAACGTGTCTTGGCTGAAATTTTAATGGCCATAGGTGTATCTCTTTTTGTCTTAGAATGTTCTAAAATATAACCTATCTGCGAGAATTTTCTATGCCACCCGGACGATGAATTTCGTTTCAACTGGAGATAGTGATGTTTCCAACTCAGAAAAAAACTCGAAAAATCACTATCCTGGGCTTGAAAAACAATATTTCTCCATTACATTAAGGCGCATTACAATCAATGGGGCATTAGCTCAGTTGGCTAGAGCGCCTGCATGGCATGCAGGAGGTCATCGGTTCGACCCCGATATGCTCCACCA
>JAFZWH010000025.1 GCA_017617415.1 Victivallales bacterium
GCAGGCACCACCAGAATCCTGCGCCCGAAAAGGGCGCTATAACCCATGGGGAAAGTCAAAACGAAAATTCTGCCGTTAGGTACCCTCTTGCGGAACAAAGCGTTTTACAAAAGAAGAACCTGTTGATTATGAAGATTTTGATTTAGATGACTATCCCGAAGAAGTGCAGGAGATTCTAACGCAAAACGAGGACAATGATTTCTTCCCAAATATCATTTTCACACCCGAAGGAGAAGACATTCTGGATGCCATTGAGAAAATGACTAAAATGAGTGTTCTTCTTGATTATGGATGGGAGTTGGCTTATGACTATAATACCTATGAGTCCGAACACCCCGAAGCTTTTGGTCTGGATTCTGAATGATGGTGAGGACTCTTCGGTCCGTCGGGGACAGACCCCGCTTCTCAACAATGGCAAGCAAAATTTCCACTAAATAACATCGTAGCAAGGGTAAAGCCTTTGCAAGCTATTACCTGGGCAGCCGGAAGAGGTAGGCCTGTCCGGGCGGGAGCCAGAAGCGAGCGCCGGAATAACGTTCTTCGCCTGAGTCCCAAGGACGAAGTCGGTAGATTACACGGGATTTGTCCTTGAGTTTCAACTGGATGGGGCTGCTTTGGCGGAAGTCCTTGTTGACGACCATGAGGTAGTCGTCGCCGGTCTGGTCATGGCGGAATTCCCCGACGAGGAGATTCTGGCTTCCGGCGGTTTCCACCAAGCAGTCGTCGTCGGGTTGCGGGAGGGAAGCCTCTTCGCCACTGAAGTGATAGGCTCGTTGCCAGTCGAGGTGGTTGAGGACTGGCGCGTAGCGCAGGATGGTCCGGTGGAGGTTCTGCATGGCGCCCCAGAGCGGAGTACGGAACCCCTGGCGGGAGAGTGGCGCATCGTGGTAGCCTCCCCACCACGGGGGTGTCTGGTAGGTATACCAGTTAAGGCCACGCGCACCGTAGGCGATGGCGCCGTAGGCCTGTAGGGCGAGCATCCCCTCAGTGACCACCGGATAACTCCAGTGCGCACAGGCCAAGCCACAGAAGACGAATTTGACATGATGACGTCGGGCGGCATCGCCGAAGATGGCGAGATTCTCCCAGAAACGTTCGCTGAAGACGATGTTGGCGCCATTCTGCCGGAAGCCGTAGTAGTCATAACCAGACCATTCCGGCTGAAGTAGTTGCATATAGTCTTCCAGATATTGCTCGTAGCTTACGGCACCAAGTTCTTCGGACGTGACGTATTGTGGAACAAGGTTGATATGCACTTCCTTGCCAGGCGCCAGTCTCTTCAGAATGTCCGCGAGGCACGCCAGCCCGGCGAACTCTTCCACTGGTGGTTCGTCCTTGACGAAGTACCCATGAACGGCGGGGTGGTCGTTGAATTGCGCGATGACGGGCGCGATTGCCTGTTCCAGTTCCTCGACGGCCGGCGGATTCTTCCAGTCATGGTGGCAGATGGCGGGATCTTCCAGATAGCATTTGAGTCCGGCGGAGGCGCAGAAGTCCAGTTGTTCGGGCGTGGTGGCGAATCCCGCCAGGGTGAAGCCGCATTCACGGAGTCCGTCGTAGTATTCCTGCGAGTTCGCGAGTTCGCCGGCCAGACTGATGCTCCCCCACGCCAGAATGGGGAAGAAGGCATCGGAGCGGTAGAAGTTCTCGTCGATTCGATTTTCCCCTGCCAGCAGATTGGCGATGCACAGCAGGGTTGCTAAAGCAGTCGGAATTTGTCGAAGCATGTCACGAATTGCCTGTATTGCAGATATTGCCCGTCCAGCGTTTCACGGAACAATCTGCGTGCCAATTCCTTCGTGGGTAAAGACTTCCAGCAGGATCGAGTGTTTCACGCGCCCATCGATCATGTGGACCTGCCCGACGCCGGCCTGGATTGCCTCGCGGGCGCTATTGAGTTTGGGAATCATCCCTCCTGAGATAATGCCGTCCGCGATCATCTGGTCGATTTCGGAACAGTGGATGGTGGCGATAAGGGACTCTGGATCAGCGGGATCGCGGAGAACGCCGGGGACGTCGGAAAGGAAGACCAGTTTGCGGACCTTCATTTCGCTGGCAATCTCGCACGCCGCCATATCGGCGTTGATGTTATAGACGCTGCCGTTCTGGTCGCACGCCAATGGGGCGATCACGGGAATTTCGCTTCGCGATATGATCCATTCCAATTGCGGGGTATCCACGTTAACCACCTTCCCGACGAAACCCAGGTCCAGCGGCTCGTGCGTCTCCGGATCGGTGGTGCCAAGTTTTTGACAGCGCAGGATGTTCTTGCCAGAGACCGCAGTGGCGGCGGCGTGGCATTCGTTGCACAGATATTCCACCAGATGCGCGTTTACAGTATCATGGAGCACGCGGTCCACCACCTTGATTGTGCCGGCGTCCGTATAGCGCAACCCGTTGATGAATTTCGCCTGAATGTTCGCCTTCTTCAGTTCAGCGTTGATTGCCTTGCCACCGCCATGGACGACGATTGGGTTCATTCCGGCGACCTTCATGAACGCCACGTCCCGCAGCACGTCGTGTGCGCGGTCAAGGTCCTCCATCGCGCTTCCGCCAAATTTCACCAGCACTGTCGCTCCGTAGAACTGCTGGAAATACGGCAGGGCTTCAATCAGGACCTCTGCCTTGTCCTGCTCTTTCTGGATGTTAAGCATTGTCTGACTCGTTATGCCTTTGTGGCTTTGCGTAATATTCTATACTATAACCTACTTCCAGGAGACTGATTTGGCAAAGCAAGTCGAAAGGCCAGAGGTGAAAAGTTCGTATATAGAGCACATAAGCAATGCGCCCCGCCGTAGCGTTATAAAGCGGGTGACGGGAAAAAGCCGGGGCGGCAAGCTTGTTCATCGGTATAATTCCCAAAAAACACCCCCGAGGCCAATTGAATGGCTCCGGGGGTATCTGGATTATGAATTGGGAGTTAGGCGATTACATCATGCCGCCCATGCCGCCCATGCCGGGGTTGGCGGCTGGAGCGGGCTCCTTCTTCTCGGGGATGTCGGTGATCATGCACTCGGTGGTGAGCAGCAGCCCAGCCACGGAGGCGGCGTTCTGCAGGGCGCAACGGGTGACCTTCTTCGGGTCGATGATGCCGGCCTCAAGCATGTCAACATACTTGTCGGCAGCCGCGTCGTAGCCCTTCCAGTCCTTGCTCTCGCGGACTTCCTTGACCACCAGCGAGCCCTCAATGCCGGCGTTCTCGGCGATCTGGCGGAGCGGCTCCTCCAAGGCACGGCGGACAATCGCCACGCCGGTCGCGGCGTCGCCAGCCAACTTCAGACCCTTCAGGGCCTTTTCGCCAGCGCGGATCAGCGCCACGCCGCCGCCGGGGACGATGCCCTCTTCCACGGCCGCGCGGGTCGCGTTCAGGGCGTCCTCAACGCGGAACTTCTTCTCCTTCATCTCGGCCTCGGTGGCGGCACCGACCTTGATGACAGCAACGCCGCCGGCCAGCTTCGCGAGACGCTCCTTGAGCTTCTCCTTGTCGTAATCGCTCGTGGACTTCTCGATCTCGTGGCGGATCTGGGAGACACGCGCCGCGATGTCGGAGGGCTTGCCGGCACCCTCGACGATGGTGGTGTTGTCCTTGTCCACCGTAACCTTCTTGGCAGTGCCGAGGTCTTCGAGCTTGACATTCTCAAGCTTGATACCGAGGTCTTCGGTGATGCACTTGCCGCCGGTCAGCACGGCGATGTCCTGCAACATGGCCTTGCGGCGATCGCCGAAGCCAGGGGCCTTGACGGCGCAGATGTTCAGGGAGCCGCGCAGGCGGTTGACCACGAGGGTGGCAAGAGCCTCGCCGTCCACATCCTCAGCGATGATGAGCAGGGGCTTGCCGGACTTGGCGACCTGCTGGAGCAGGGGCAGCATGTCCTGGAGGCTGGAGATCTTCTTCTCGTGGATCAGGATGTAGGCGTCATCCAGCACGCAGGTCATGGCGTCGGGGTTGGTCACGAAGTAGGGAGAGAGGTAGCCCTTGTCGAACTGCATGCCCTCCACGGCGTCGCAGGTGGTGTTGATGGTCTTGGCCTCTTCGACGGTGATCGTGCCGTCCTTGCCGACCTTCTCCATCGCCTCGGCGATGATTTTGCCGATGGTGGCGTCGGAATTGGCGGAGATGGTGGCGACCTGGGCAATCTGGCCCTGGTCCTTGACCTTCACGGACATCTTGCCCAACTCGTCCACGATGGCGTCCACGGCCTGGTCGATGCCGCGTTTGAGGTCCATCGGGTTGGCGCCGGCGGTGACATTCTTGAGGCCTTCGCGGTAGATCGCCTCGGCCAGCACGGTCGCGGTGGTGGTGCCGTCACCAGCATTGTCGTTGGTCTTGCTGGCGACTTCCTTGACCATCTGCGCGCCCATGTTCTGGTAGGGATCGGGCAGTTCGATTTCCTTGGCGACGGTCACGCCGTCCTTGGTCACGAGCGGGGAACCGAATTTCTTGTCGATGAGGACATTGCGGCCTTTGGGACCAAGAGTGACCTTCACGGCCTTGGCGAGGGCGCTCACGCCCGCGAGCACGGCCTGGCGGCCGGTGTTGTCATACTGAAGCTGCTTTGCAGACATAGTAAATTCTCCTTAAATTATTGATTTCAAATCAGTTGTTCAATTAGCCCTCAACCACGGCGAGAATGTCGCTGGAGGAGAGGATCTTGTATTGCTTGTCGTCGATTTTGATTTCGGTTCCGCCGTATTTGCTGGTGAGCACGATGTCGCCCTTCTTGACGTCCATGGGCAGGAGCTTGCCGTTGTCGTCACGCTTGCCGGGACCGACTTCGATGACGCGCGCCTTGAGGGGCTTCTCCTTGGCGGAGTCGGGGATGTAGATGCCGCCCTTCTGCTCGATTTCCTCTTCGACGGGTTCGACGAAGACGCGGTCGCCTAGTGGTCTGATAGTCATTTTGTCTTTTCCTTGGTTGTTTTGGGGTTGTGGTTGCTATGGGAAGAAAGGATGGCCAGGGACGCGGGACGCCCCTGGCCGGGTTGGTGTTTCAGTTAGTTCTTCGGCGTGTAGTCGGCGTCATACACGGGACCGTCGCCACCGGGCGGGTTGTTTCCGCCATTGCCGGGGTTGCCGGCCTGCTTGGCGAAGTCCTGCGGGTTGAAGCCAGCCGCGCCGCCGTTGGGTGCGCCCTGCGCGTTCGGATTCACGTTCTTGTAGAGTTCCTCGGCGAAAGCGTGCATGTCCTTCTCCATCGCGGCCATCGCGGCCTTGATCTGGTCGGTGTCGTCGGTCTTGATGGCTTCCTTGAGTTTGGCGATGTCGCCCTCGACGGTGGACTTGATGTTCGCGGGAATCTTGTCGCCATTGTCGGCGAGCTGCTTCTCGGTCTGATAGACCAGCGACTCGGCCTGGTTCTTGGTGTCGATCTTCTCGCGCTGCTTCTTGTCCTCGTCGGCGTGCGCCGCAGCGTCGTTGACCATGCGCTTGATGTCCTCTTCGGAGAGTCCGGAGGAACTGGTGATGGTAATCTTCTGCTCCTTGCCGGTGCCCAAATCCTTCGCGGAGACCTTCAAGATGCCGTTCGCGTCAATGTCGAAGGTGACCTCGATCTGCGGGACGCCACGCGGGGCGGCGGGAATGCCGTCCAGGTTGAAGTGTCCCAGCGACTTGTTGGCAGAGGCCATCTCGCGCTCGCCCTGGAGCACGTGGACGTCCACCGAGGGCTGGTTGTCCGAGGCGGTGGAGAAGATTTCGCTCTTCTTGACCGGGATGGTGGTATTGCGGGCGATCAGCTTGGTGCAGACGCCGCCGAGGGTCTCGATGCCCAGCGACAGCGGCGTGACATCCAGCAGCAGCACGTCCTTGACCTCGCCTTTCAGCACGCCACCCTGGATGGCCGCGCCCATCGCGACGCACTCGTCGGGGTTCACGGACTTGTTCGGGGTCTTGTTGAAGAGGCTGCCGGCGGTCTCCTGGACCTTCGGCATACGGCTCATGCCGCCGACCATCACGACCTCGTTGATTTCGCTGGTGGAGAGACCCGCGTCGCGCAGGCAATTCTGGCAGGGAACCTCGGTGCGGCGGTTCAGCTCGTCGGTGAGTTGCTCAAGTTTGGCGCGGGTGAGCGTCATCTGGAGGTGCTTCGGGCCAGTCGCGTCGGCCGTGATGAAAGGCAGGCTGATCTCGGTGGTCATCGCGCTGGAGAGCTCGCACTTGGCCTTCTCGGCGGCCTCCTTCAGGCGCTGGAGCGCCATCGGGTCGGCAGTCAGGTCGATGCCGTTGTCCTTCTTGAATTCGCCCGCCAGCCAGTCGATGACCGCGTGGTCGTAGTCGTCGCCGCCCAGGTGGGTGTCGCCGTTGGTGGCCATGACCTCGCAGGTGCCTTCGCCCAGGTCGAGGATGGAGATATCGAAGGTGCCGCCGCCCAGGTCATAGACCGCGATCTTCTCGTCCTTCTTCTTGTCCATGCCGTAGGCCAGCGAAGCGGCCGTCGGCTCGTTGATGATACGTTTGACTTCAAGGCCCGCGATACGACCCGCGTCCTTGGTCGCCTGAC
>JAFZWH010000026.1 GCA_017617415.1 Victivallales bacterium
CGAAGAAATCCGCTTTTCCCCCTGCAAGCAACTTCCGAATCGGGCGCGCAGTGCATGTACTGACGGCAACCCAAATCGTTTTGCTCCGCCTCGATTTCCTGATTGCCTCACGCAAGCAAATAATTAAAAATCGCTTGTTCCCCAACAGGGTGCCTAATCAAGGCTTTTCAGCCGCGAAGCGGCGAGCGCACGCAAGTGCGCGACCATGCTTAACCGCCTGCAAGCGCCCGTTAAGGGCGCGCAGCTGGCGGGGAGGCCAACAACATACCCTGCGCCCGAAAAGGGCGCTATAACCCTTCGGGTAAAGTCAAAACTGAAAGTAAAAGAACGCAGTTGGGTGCCCTCATGGGGAATTGAGCATAAAAATAAACATAACTACTTATTATTAAATAAAATAAATATATTATTGATGAATCAGCAGGACGGTTTTGGGAGGCGTTGCCTCATCAGCTGGAAATAGTCTGCCACGCACTGGACTTCAGGGGGGATTTCGGCATTGGATAGGATGGCCGCATACGAATCCTTGTCCGACGGCGCATAGCCATGCATCCCTGGCAGTGCCTCCAGCCCCATGTCGGAGGGAACGATCTGCACGCCAGGGTCCAGCAGGAAAATTGCCTCGCCGAAATAACGATCTTCGCGGTAAATCCCATAGTGCTTTTCCTCCTCGGCAGAGAGCCAGTGTCCGCAGGTCTCAAACGGCTTGAGCGCAGCCCTGATGGTCGCCTCCGCATTGGGCTTCAGAAAATTCACGCGGAACATCGTGGAGTCGTAGCATGCGCCGTAGTCCCTCCCGAAGACCAGCCCCGTGGCCTCAACCGCCGCCTTCAAATCGACGGTGCGCTTCAGCGGAGTCATCCCGTGATCGGAGAAGACCGTCAGCCGCAGGGTCTTGCCAGCCTTACGACAGTCTTCCCAAAGCCCCTCAATTTCCCGGCGGTACCATTCCAGTTTCGCTTTCACCGCCTCCGACTCCGGGTCTGGCGACTGGTGCAGTATGGCATCCAGCCCGGCGGTGTAGATGAAGAGGAACTCGGTTCCCTGCGCCAGTGCCGCCCGAGCCTCCGCGAAGTTCCGCTGGTCACCCAGCCGCCAGTCGGAGATGTGGAAATGTCGACCGCTGCGGTTCAGCAGGTCACACAGATTCTCGACCTCGTCCATCCCTCCCGCCGCAAAGAGGTCTTTCTTTTCGCAATAGTCCATCAATGGCAGACGGTCAAAGGGCATGCGGTAGAGTTGGAAATAGCCGGTGAACCCACGCATCCTCCCAATCAGCCCCGAGAGCCAGTGGCGTACCCGCCCGCGATTCCAAAGCGACGCCGGCCGGAGCAGCGGCCCCAGCCATCGCATCCACCGGAAAGGCGACTGCGCCGGCGCAAAACGAAAGAGCCCCAAGTGCTTATGCACCGCTGGAGGCTGCCCGGATAGAATCGTCGGGATGGCCGAACTGGAGTAGCCAAACTGCATTGCGATGCGCCGCCGATACGGCAACAAGTCCTTCAGGAAGTCGTTCGCCTCGGCCACCTCCCAGCCCAGGGCATCCGCAAACAGGAAGATTTCCACCGCCTCTGGCATCCGCTAGCCCTCCTGCCCGGCAGGAGATGGTTCCGAGACGCTGGACGAAACACCTTCCGCTGGGAATCCCTCCTCATCGTCCACCCTCTCGTTCTCCAGCTCACTCTTTCGCAGTTCTCTCCAATGGGTGTTCAAATAGCTGAGCATCGCGAAGAAGATCATCAGCCAGATGAAATTGAGCTGCTGCTTCAACACCCATTCCAGCACCGACTGAAGATACACAGAAATTAGCCCGCCGAACAGCCCGGCCGGCAGATAAAAGTACTGGGACTGCCGCAGGCGCCACATCAGCCTTAGGCATATCCAGAGGTAATAGCCGAACCAGAGCAGCAGCGCAAGCAGGCAGGGGATTCCGCACTCGGCGGCCACCAGCAGATAGACCGTCTCCACAATGCCGGTCATCCGAGGGTCTTCATTGTATGAATGAGGCGGTTTCATCTTGAGATTCCAGTTGTTGAGCCCCACGCCGTTCCAGGGCTTGTCCTCAATCATGTTCATCGCGGTCTTGGCCAAGGTGACGCGGGTATCCCACGAGGCATGGGGCGCAACTTCGAAACGCTCGAAGAGCCTTGGCGCCAGATACAGCATTCCGGCCGCCCCCAGCACCACCAGGATGACTAGCCCGTCGAGCTTGCGAGGCGAAAATGCCAGCGTCAACGAGGCCACGAGCGTCGCCAGCACGCCAACCGGGAAACAGACCGCCGCTCCGCGAGAATAACTGCGGAAAACCGCAAAGGCGGCCAGGCCACAGACCAGCAGCGAAAGCCAGCCACGCGTCGGAGGCGTGGTTCTACGGTTGAGGAAGCGGGAAAGGAAGAGCGTTCCCATCATCCCCATAAACATCGCCATGCTGTTCCAGTGCGGAAAGAATCCCACCGCCTGATAGCGGCCATAGGCATGTTGCTGGACCACATACAAGAAATTGACAGCCACCAGCACTCCGGCGCCATACAGCAGGAGCGCAAAATCTCCATGGCTATATTCCAAATAGGCATAGACCGCCAGGAACACCAGATAAACCATCATCATCCGCCAGAGCTCAAACCAGCTGAAGAGCCGATTGTCGGCATTGGCCAAGGATGGCAGGCAAAGCAGAAAATATAACAGATAGATGATGCAACCCCAGTCGGGAACCAGAGGGATTCGACCTTTAAGCAGGAAAATGACCCCAAGCACAAGTCCTGCGGTCAGGTGGATCATTGAGACCTCCATGCCGCGGCTGGTGCCGGTGTAAAACTCCTGCGAGAAGAAGTTGATCGACGTGACTTGGTAAACCGCTGCCGGCAACAACAGGCCCGCCAGCACCACCCAGCGAATCCAACGAGGCACGAACAACAACGCCATCACGGCGGGGAACAGCAGCAAAACCGCTCCCCCGAACAGCAGATATTTGATCCCCGAGACGGAACTGAGCGCACCGGCGAACATGAAAAGCGCCGGAAGCAGCACCGCGCACCCGAGAATCTTGCGAAGCCCTCGCGGGTCCGCCGTTACCAGCAGTATCAACGGCAGGACACACAGCAGTGCAATCGCAAGAAACAGAAAGGTCATGGCCGCCGCCCCAGATTGAAACCGCTAGAACAGATGTTTCGCGCCACGAATCAGCTGAATCGTTGGCATCAGCTTGCGGACAAAGACGTTGTATTCCGAGATATCATCCTTGGGCAAATAGACGACATCCCCCGCAAGGATACGCACATTGCGCTTCTCCCCCTTGAGGATACTCCCCAGGTCCACCTTGAACATCTGGGGATCGGTGAAGCCGCCGCGGATGATGATCACATGGTCCCAGAAAGTCTCGTTGACCCAGCCGCAGGAGGCAAGCAACTCCAAAAGGCCCATGTTCTCGTTCCAGGTGCGCTTCTGGGGACTCTGGACATCGCCGATGACATAGACCATATGGTCGTCTTTCGGCGGGATATACACGTAGTCGTTTTTCCGCAGGAGGACATTATGCAGAGGGTCACCTTGTTTGATGGCCCGGACGAAGTTTACCGGCATCACTTTCCCATCCCGTACAAACAGGGAAAGCTCCAGCACGGCGGCGTCCAGCCATTGCCCATCATAGTCCCTTACCGAGGAGCCCCCCGCCAATGCATAAAGGTCCGCCAAGCGCATTCCGCTGCTGATGACAAACATGCCGGAATGGTTCACCGCGCCGGCGATGGTCGCGGTCTCAGAACGCACCGAATGCGTCGTGATGGTCACCATGGGATTCACAATATACTCCCCAAGAAGCTCCTCCAGCTTCGCGTTCGCCTGGAGCATCGTCAATCCGCCCACCTGAACCTGGCCGACCAGCCCCACGCCGATATAGCCGTCCGGGGTGACCACAATCTGGTTGCTGGAAAGATCCGGATGGTCATAGACCCGGATGTCCAAGACGTCGCCGGCATTGATGGTGAAGGTAATGTCCATGCCTTCATACTGCTCCAGCATCTCCTGGAGCAGCTTGTCCTGTTCCTCTGGAGGAATTCCCGACACGTCCAGCACCGCCTCCGGAGTGTCCTCCAGTTCCTGAACGCCATCGTAGTTGTAGGTCATGCGATGCAGATAGCACCCGGAAGTCAGGCACATCACCAGCGCCAGCAGCATCCCAACCGTCAGTCGAACATTCTGCATGATTCGTTTTCCCTATGAGTCAAAATCCGTTAGCAATTCTTGACACGCCCTGAAAGCACGGTCATGATGGTCAGCCGCACCTTGCCTTGAAGTTCCCGCAGACGGCGCACCAGACGTCGTGGTGTCTGCTTCATGCCAATGGCCACCACCGCGGCGTCACAAGCCGTGGCTACTTGCTCCAGGAACACCCCGTCCTGGGTCAATGGTGTGGACTTGACCAGGCAGACCAAGTGAAACATTTTCCGCAGCAGCAGCATGTCCTGCCGCAATTTTGTCTCCTCGCGCGGGGTCAGGTAATTGAGGTTCCCGACTGGGACATATCCCATGCTTTCACTATAAACCGCCAGCGAACAGCGGCGCAGATTTCGGTCTGCAGGTATCTTGAATGTTCCGGCCTCCACCACTTCCAGCACCAACACCGGGCCACCTTCCTCCCCCTGGCAGTCTTCGGCAAATGCTGAAATGAACTCCTTGCGCAACTCGCCGCCCGGCAGTCGAGCAGCCAGCACGACTTGCGGGCGCGGCTCAACCGCGTTGAACTGATGGGAAACTCCGCTGAAGAACAACCGGTCGGAGAGACCTTCGGCCAACTTAGAGTCCGCGGACGGCAGGATGCCCAGGTACCGGAAGTTGGCCATGCTTTCCACCTCTGACTCGCTGGACACCCGGCCATGCTGGTACCCCAGCAGCACCAACACAAAGGCCAGGAAACAGGTCACCAGCACCGCACCCAGGACAGCCAGGGAGATGCTTTCCTTCGTAAAGGGCAGATGCTCCGCGGCGTCATGCGCACTCTCCCCCAGGAAGAGCTCCTTGTCCACCATCGGCAACAAGTAGGTGATGTCCGCCAGGGTCTCATCCAGCTTGGCGATTGCGTCAAAGAATTTCTCCTGCTGACGGACCAGCTGCTGGCGCCGGGGATACTTCTCGTTGAACTCAATGATTTCCTCCTCGATACTGGCAACCAGTTTCTGCTGAACTTCAAATTTTGCTTGAAGAGAAGCCAGTTCCGAATTTACTTTGTCCAGCTCTTTCACCACCGCCGGCGCACTCTCCAGAAACGTCAGGTCATCCACATCCAGCCCCTTGGACTTCAGGAAGCCGCGAAATTCTTCCTCAAGCGCCTCCAGGCGGCCCGCCACGGCCAACACCTTTGGATTTTGCGACGTGTAAATCTCCTTCACACGCCGGAGTTCCTTCCTCACCTTGTCCAGTTCCTCCTGGTATTCGATAATGCGGGTGATATTGGGCAACAGCGAAGGATATACGTCCGCCTTGCTCTCCTCCAAAACCTTTCGATGCTGCTCACGGGCGGCCAGAGCAGCCATCTGCCGCGACAGTTCTGCCTTCTCGGTTGTGAGACGATTCTGGAGAAACTCGTAGTTGCGTTCCGGGGCGACCATCACTGCCGTGAAATTCAACTCGTTGAGTTCCTTGGACACCTCGGCCATCTGCGCGGAAAAGTCCGACTTCTTGCCCTCCAGCATCGTCTTGGTCGTCTCCAGATTGGCTCGGCGCTCCTCGATATAGGCGCTGACACCCATCTCTGCCAGTTTGTTCACAAAAAACACTGCGTCTTTTTCCGTGGCAGCCGCCAGCGAGATGACGAAGAAGTCGTTCTGACGTCCCTCCTGTTCAATCTTGATGTGATGGGCGCCGTTGCCAGACTGATCGCCATCCCCGTTCGTCAGGTCCGCCGTAAACTGCTTGCGGAGAGACTCGCGGTTCAGGATGTGCATCACATATTTGTCGTTGTAGGGCTGGATGTTCTTCGTCTTTACGGGTTGGTAGTGAAGGATCACCCTCGCCTCGTAGCGGGCCCTGCTGGACTTCGCCTTGACATAGAACAACGACAGGAACCCGACCAGTAACACCACAAAAAGTATCACCAGCAGACCAATGTGCGAACCCAATATCGACTGAAAAGCTTTCCGCATCTCATCCAGCTTCTCCAGCCGCTTCACTTCATTGTACGAATCAGCGTCCATCTAACTCACTCAGATAAAGGACAATCTTATGTTGGAAAACCAACGTATCCACCTAGGACGGCATCAACCATCCAACCTTGAAATCGTAAAAACCATAAGATAATTCATCGATAGTATTTTACAAATAGATTTTTACAGAATTGTCAAAAAAAGTCCTGCTTTTTGCCACAATCTGCACTATTGTCTAAAATTGTCATGTTTGGCGTGGCATGCGAATCCCTGATTGTGACCTGAGAATTGTTTCGGCTTCGTGTGCCTTCAATGCAAAACCCAAGGCAAGTTCGCGATATCATTCCCAAAGACAACTTCTGAACGGCAACTTTGTCGTATTTTGTCAAGTTTTGTCCATCTATTTATATTCCTTAAATTGCAGTTTTCCATCTTGCCGTTATATTTAAACAAGATTACAAAGCTTTTATTAGATTTTCTTCAATGTCCCGACGCCCTGAAACGATTTCCGATATGGTCGCCTCCTTGCTGGAGGAGTTTGACGACCGCCGTGCCTTGGGGCAACGGCGCCACCACACCCTCCGGATGTGGGCCTGGCGTTTCACCGTCCGCCTTTCCTACGCCCTCAAGCGTCTTTTTGACCTAGTCGGCTCCATTATGGCATTGGCGGTCCTGGGACCTGTGGTATTCATCCCGGTGGCCATCGCCATCAAGCTGGACTCTCCGGGGCCGGTCTTCTATGTCGAGACACGGGTCGGCAAATACGGGCACCATTTCCGCTTCTTCAAGTTTCGCAGCATGCATGTCGGGGCAGACCAATTGTTGGCCGAGCTGAAGAGCCAGAACGAGTCCGCCGACGGGGTGACCTTCAAGATGAAAAACGACCCCCGAGTCACCCGCGTCGGGCGTTTTCTACGCAAATTCAGTATTGACGAATTGCCGCAGTTGCTCAACATCTTCTTCAACGACATGAGTTTTGTCGGCCCGCGCCCCGCCAAGCCCAACGAGGTGTCCATCTACAATCCCGACGACCGCAAGCGCATGAATATCAAGCCCGGACTGACCGGCAAGTGGCAGGTTTCCGGCCGCAGCGACCTTCCTTTCAAGCAGCAGGTATATCTGGACAAGGAGTATATCCAGTCCTGGAGTATCAAGCAGGATATCATCCTCTTGCTCAAGACCATCCCCGCCGTCTTCACCGGCAAAGGAGCATACTGACCGGATGAAGGCGTGCATCTACATTGGAACCGACAGCCTGGAGTGGTGCCGAAAGTACTTCCCGAACAAGGCACCAGGAGAACTGCCCATCGCCGGCAAGGAATGGTGCGCCTATCTTCTCGACCTTTGCTCGATGATGGAACGCATCGACAAGCTGTATATCGCCGACTGCTACCCTGCCGAGCGCCTCTCCGCCCTGTCGCGACGCAGCGGCTACTGGTCCACCGAACTGACCTATCTGCCGACCGCCACCTGCGCCTCGCCTTGGGAACTCCTCCAGGAACAGCCGCGCATCACCTGCGACCGAAAGGAGGGACTGCTACTCTTCTGGGGAATGCCCCTGCCGAACCTCCCCGCTCCTGATGACCTCCTCCGCGACCTTCGTCCTGCCAATCCCAAAGCCAGGGATCTCCCTGCTGGAGTTTATCTTTGGAAGGATAGAGAATTCTACGAGTGCGTATGTCCGCTGCACCGCCTGACCAGTATTCAGGACTACTTCGACCTGAATTTCACATTTCTTCACTTGCCTGGCCTCTATATTCTCCCCGGATACTCTGACCAAAAAGACGCGGGTATTGGGCGTAATATCACCATTCTCCCGAACTGTACCCTCGAACCGCCACTAATCATCCAGGACAACTGCTACCTGGGCCGTAACCTCACCCTTGAAAACGGAGTCATCCTCGGAAGAAACACCCTCGTCGATGACCACACTACCATCAAACACTCCATTACCCTGGACAATACCTACATCGGCAGTCGAATGTATCTGGAGGACAAGATTGTCTGCGGAAACCGCGTGATTGACGTCCATACTGGCGCCTTCGTGGACCTTCAGGAGGAATTCCTCGCCATGGACAGCCGGCGGAAAATGTTCGACCGCTTCCGGGTGGCCGGTCTCCTGACCGCGCTCCCCCTCGTCGTCCTCCTTCTGCCCTGGTATGTGATTGGCCTCCCGTTCAAACACTGGCTCATCAGGGTGCCCTTCTTCCGGCTGCTCTTCCGCGTCTATCCGAAATGCTGGGGGGTGCTTGCCTGGAAAACCAATCTCGTACGCGTCGGCGCAAAAGACCCGGACTATGCCTTCCGCTTCATGGACCGCTATCTCTTCCCATACGACGAGAAGACGCGCGAACTGGGCGACATCTATTACCAGCAGCACCGCACGATTTCCCTAATGCTTGGCGTAGTCTGCCGCAGTCTCCTCAAACGCCTCGTCCAACTCTCCGAGCTGCCGCCCGACACTCCCGTCGAATTGCCGCCGAAGCTTCGCTCGTCTGCGCCAACGACGGAGACAGATGTCAGGACACCATCCATTTCCGAAAGTGACGTCTCCCTTTCGACTCCGCCGCGAAAATGACCGACCCACGACGCTATACCGCCCTCCCCTGTCCGGCGCTGGAGGCCGAACTGGACTGCGCACTTGCGGAGCTGGCCACGGCGATTGACGCGCTTCAGCCGCCGAAGCTGGCCACCGTCATATTGGGCGGCGGCTATGGCCGCGACGAGGGCGGCATCCTCCACACGCCGTCCGGCGACCGACTCTACAACGACCTGGACTTCTTTGTTTTCGCCCAAGACGCGACGCGCCAGGAGCGACTGCAAATCGACCAGACGTTGGCGTCACTCGTCCCCCAATGGTCGGAAAAACTCCAGGTCGCAGTGGACTTCGGTCCCGCCAAGAATCTCTCCGACTTGCCTAAGGTCGCCCGGACACTGATGTACCAGGAGTTGCTCCGGGGCTGGAAGCCCGTCTGGGGAAAAATCGACTTGTCCAGCCACATCTCCGCCCTGCCCGCAGACGAACTGCCCGTCACCGAGGCCATGCGCCTTTTGCTGAACCGTGGCATGGGGTTGCTCCTGGCCGGAGAACGCCTGGACACCAACAGTGAGGATTCGGATTTCATCGTGCGCAATATGCACAAGACCCTGCTTGGTTGCGGAGATGCTTTGCTGATTGCCAATGGCCAATACGCCTGGAGCGCCGCAGAGCGTCTTGCCGCCATCCAGAACCTGGCGCGTCAGGGCAGTCTCCCCGACGATTTCCTTGTAGGCTACGAAACCGCCTGCCATTACAAGCAGGAACCCATCCCACGACTGCCGGGAAATCCGTGGGAGTTCTGGCGGCGGTGCCGACAATTCTGGCTATGGACCGTCCAGAGTGTGGCTGGCCAGGCAGGTGCCGATGCGAAACTTGTGCGGACTGGCCTCCATCGAACCGCCCTCACCGAATGCTCGCTGCGGAATTTCCTACGCTGGACACTGCGGAGCCGACGACTTCGCGCGCCACGTTTCGCCTTCGATGCTCCCGTCGTCACCATCCTGGGAATGCTTTACGACGAACTGCTCCGGCCTTCTCCGATATATCCCGTCCCCCAAAAACTCCTCCGCCTCTGGCACTTCTTCAACTGATTCGCCGCAAACCCTAATTATGGATATCGAAATCCAAAGTGAATTCATCGGTGAAATCCTGAAATTCACCCTGAGGGGAAAACTGCTCACCTGCGACGCCAAGGAATTTTCCGACACTCTCCAGAATCAGCTTCAGGACCACCAGAAGTTGCTCTTTGACCTTAGCGGCCTGAACGAGATCGACTACGACGGCCTTCGCGCGCTGGTGTCCTCCCTCCAGTGGGCAGTCCTCAAAGGCTGCACCGCCAAACTGGCGGCCATCCAGCCTGTGCCACGTATCCTCTTTGACATCACCCGCGTCTCCCAGGTCTTCGAGTGTCTCCCTACCGCCCAGGAGGCTCTTGAAGCCCTGAAAAAGACTGACGACTCCGTCAATCCACAATGAACCACCTGGTCAGCATTCTGGTCCGCTCCAAAAACGACGAGTCTTTCGTCACGGCGACCTTGCGTGCCATCTTCGACCAGAAGTGCGATATACCATTCGAGGTACTCTGCTGCGACGACGGCTCCACCGACCGCACCCCGCAGCTCATCGCCGCCTTTCCACAGGCCACCATCCTCCCCAGACCATCTGGAGAATATCTTCCGGGAAAACGACTTAACTATATGGTGTCCAACGCCTCTGGTGACATCATCGTCTTCAACAACGCCGACGCCATTCCCCTCGGACAAAACTGGCTCCAGAACCTCGTCGCGCCATTGCTAGCCGGCACGGCTGATGTAACCTACGGCAACCAGCTCCCGCGCCCCAACGCGCAGTTCCTCGTGCGCAAGGACCATCTCCGGGCCTTCGGAGACGGCAAGACCGCCGCCAAATGGCGCTTCTTCTTCTCGCTGGCCACTGCCGCCGCCTGGCGCAAAGACTTGCTGGACAGGCCTTTCGATGAGACGATACGATACTCCGAGGATGTCGAATGGGCACGCCGAAGCAGCCCCCGCATCGCCTACGCTCCAGAAGCGCGGGTGGAGCACTCCCACAACTACACCCTCGCCGAACTGCGACGTCGCTTCTACGGCGAAGGCCAGGCCGACGCGCGAATCTTCGGTCCCACGCCGCTCTGGAGGGAAATCGCCTCCGCCGTCTGCGAGACGCTGCGCGACCTCGCATTCCTTTTGCCACGACCCGCTGGCTGGAAGGAACTGCCACTGGCGCCATTGCGGAGATGGACGCAAAAATATTACCATTGGAAAGGAGGACGCGCCGATGACCATGCTTAAAATCGCCCATGTGGTTCGGCGCTTCACCTTCGACGAATGGGGCGGTACCGAGTCCGTCGTCTGGAACACCGCCCTTCAGCAGTGCGCCATGGGACTCGAACCCGAAATCCTGGCCACCAGCGCACTCGCCGTGCCCGGCGAGGAACTCCGGCAGGGCATTCGCATCCGCCGATTCCCCTACTGGTATCCCTACTTCCCGATGACCGCCGAAACCCGCCTCGCTCTGGATAAAAAAGGTGGCAACCCTTTCTCGCCAAAACTCTTCCAGGAATTGCAAAAAGGCGGATACTCGCTTATCCACATCCACTGCGGCGGACGCCTCGCGGTGCAATGCGCGCTGACCGCGAGGCACCTGGGCATCCCCAGTGTCATCTCGCTTCACGGCGGTCATGCGAAAGTCCCGCAGGAGGAAATTCAGAAGATGCTTGCCCCCACCAAAGGCAAATTCCACTACGGCGGAATCATGGACCGTCTGATGGGACTGCGGAAAGACGCCGTGGCCGAAGCCTCCGCCGTCATCTGCCTCAGCCACGCCGAGCAGTCCGCCCTGCAAGAACGCCTTCCCAGCCAACGGATTGTTTATCTTCCCAATGGCGTGGACTGCCAGGTGTTTCAGGCCAAACCGACGATTTCTCCGCGCACCGAATGGGGCATTCCCCCGGAACAGCGGTTATTGCTCTGCATCTCCCGCATCGACTACCAGAAAAACCAGGCGATTCTGCTGGAGGCGTTGGCAAAACTGCCCGATACTCACCTGCTGCTCGTCGGTCCAATCACCTCCCAGACCTATTACGAACAGTTGCTTCAAAAGGCTCACGACCTGAACGTCACCAATCGCCTGACCATCATCCCTGGCTTGCCGCCCGACGATCCGCGCCTCAAGGCAATCCTCCACGAGGCCGAACTCTTCGTGCTTCCATCTCTCCACGAGCCCTTCGGCATCGTCGCCCTCGAGGCCTGGGCCGCCGGACTCCCCGTGGTTGCCGCACGCGTCGGCGGGTTGCCGGACTTCATTGCCCATGAACGCAACGGACTGCTCTTCAACCCGCAGGACGCGGCGGACCTCACCGCCCAAATCACGCGCCTCTTGACGGACAACGAGTTACGCAACACCCTCGTCGCCAATGCCTTGACCGATGTTCTGAACTACTCCTGGTCGGCCATCGCACAACGTCTGGCGGAACTCTACCATGAACTGTTCCATGCCAAATAAAATCCTATTTATAGGCGGTCCCACGGGCTTCGCCGGAGGCATCGAGCAATATGCCTTCCAGACCGCGAAGTTCCTGCGAGAGAACGGTCTGCGTGTGGACTGGTGCGGTTTCGGCGAAACCCATCGAGACGCCCAGCGGTTCTGCAGTGGCTTCGATCGGATCGTCAGTGTCGAGCAAATCCTGACCACCGACGACTACAAACTGGTTGCCTTGCACAAGCTTCCTGAACTCGGACTCCTGACCAGACTGCGCCTGAAATTTGGCGAACGCCTCGTCTTCTGGGCACATGACCACGACCTCTACTGCCCGCGACGGCACTACTACACGCCCTTCGGACGCTCCAACTGCCACCGCGCCTTCGCACCACTGCGATGCTGGCTCTGCGCACATGTCACCAGACCGCATAACTGGAAATCCTTGCATTCAAACCATTCCGCATTGCTGAGCGAATTGAAAGGGCACCACGCCGTGGTCCTCTCAAATTTTATGGCGGAGAATCTTCGCAAAAATGGCTTCACTGCCGAGAAGATCCATTTGCTAAATCCCGCGATACAATCATTTTACTATATAAGTAATAAGTTTTATACAAAAGTGTTAAATATAATTTATGTCGGACAACTCATACGTGGAAAGGGCGTGGATCTGATGCTGGAGGCACTAGGAAAACTGACTATCCCTTGGCACGCCAGAATCGTAGGGGACGGACCTGACCGCACAATGCTGGAAACCGTGGCAAGTCGTCTTGGCATACGTGACCATCTGGAGTTCACCGGCTGGTTGGAGAATCCAGAAACCATTCTTTCTCAAAGCGATGTGGCGGTCTTCCCCAGCCGTTGGCAAGAACCCTTCGGTCTGTCGGGTGCAGAGGCACAGGTGCACGGAGTGCCAGTGGTCGCCTTCGATGTCGGCGGTGTGCGGGAATGGCTGCAAGACGGCATCACTGGTTATGTGGTTCCCCCGCAGGACACAACGGCGATGGCGGACCGCCTCACAAAACTCTTCCAAGACTCTACGCTACGGCAGTCCCTCAGCGAGAATGCCCGCCAACTCATGCAGGAGCGCTTCTCCCCTGAGCATTTTCTGGCTGACTTCCAAAAACTTCTAGCGGAGGTGTCACCATGAAGATTCTGCTCTCCTGCGTGCCCTTCGACCACGGCAAGTCTGGCATCTCCGTGTATCTCCGCAATCTGGTCGCCGCCCTGACCGCCCAGGGGCACGACATTACGCTGATGGTGGAGGCGGACGCGACAGAAGCATTCCCAACCTACCCCAAGGTCATTCTGCCAAACTTCTGCCGCAAGCCACTTTGGTCCATGCTCTACCACCTGTTCGTGCTTCCCTTCCGCTTGCACTTCAAGGAGTTCGACATGGTCATCCTCGGCGCGGCCAACCGCCGCGCCTTCTGCCGCTACCCCGTCTTCACCGCCGCCGTAGTCCATGACCTCTCGCAATACCACGTTCCCGCCAAATACGATGTCTTCCGGATGTTCTACATCAAATGGCTGCTGCCGCACTACGTTCGGAAGGCGCAGGCCGTCGTCGCCATCAGCCAGGCGACTGCGATGGATTTGAGGGACCATTGGAAAATCCCGCCCGACAGGCTACATGTCATCTACAACGGCGTCTCCTCCCCACCGTCGGACTCGGAGACTGCGCAGCCATGGCTTCACGAGCACGGCATCCGCCGTCCTTTTATCCTATATATATCGCGTCTGGAGCATCCTGGCAAGAACCACCGCCATCTGATCGAGGCGTTCAGCGCCCTGCCACCCGAAGTGGCCAGCCAGTTTGATCTGCTGCTGCCTGGCGCGCCTTGGAATGGCGCAGAGGAAATCCTTCAGGCGGCCAAGAACTCTCCGTACGCCGACCACATTCATTGCGTCGGCTATGTCCAGCCCGAACTGTTGCCTGCACTCTACCGCACGGCGACATGCTATGTATTCCCTTCATTTGCAGAGGGCTTCGGACTCTCGCTCATCGAGGCCATGCAATACGGCGTGCCCTGCGCCTGCTCCAACACCACCGCACTGGGCGAACTCGGAGAAGGCGCCGCACTGCTCTTCGACCCCAACCGTACCGAGGAAATCGCCCACGCCATCAACGAACTGCTGACCTCCCCTGAAACCCGCGAGAAACTGCGCCAGAAGGGCCTTCAGCGCGCAAAGGAGTTCTCCTGGGAAAACACCGCACGGGCATTCGGACAACTCGACCGACGGCCCAGAGTCTTCGGAGTCCCATGTGACAATGTCACGATGGAACAGGCTCTTGAACGGCTTGACGAACTGGTGCACGCCCCTGGTACCGCCTTCGCGGCATACGTCAATGCCCACTGCCTCAATGTCTCCTGCAAAGACGCCGAATACTGCGCCATCCTCAACCGCGCGGACGCTGTCTGGCCAGACGGCGCAGGAGTACGGCTCGCTGGCCGGATTAAAGGCTTTCCTGTGCCGTCCAATGTCAACGGCACCGACATGTTCCCCCTGCTCTGCCAACGCCCCTACCGCATTTTCCTGTTGGGCGGAGCGCCTGGCGTCGCCGAGCAGGCGATGGCGAAGGCCCATGAAAAGTACCCCACCGCGCAATTCGTGGGAGCCGCCTCAGGCTTCTTCGCGGATGAGACAGAGGAACGCCAAGTCATCGACCAGATCAACGCCTTGCGACCAGATATCCTGCTGGTCGCCCTGGGAGTTCCGCTTCAGGAAAAGTGGATCGACCACCATCGCACAGAACTCAACTGCGGAGTCGCTCTCGCCGTCGGCGGACTTCTGGACTTCGTCTCTGGTCGCATCCCTCGTGCGCCCAAATGGCTGCGTCGGCTCGGTCTGGAATGGTGCTATCGACTCTGTCAGGAGCCCAAACGCCTATTCAAACGATATATCATCGGCAACCCACTGTTCGTCCTGCGGTTGCTATTTGGAAAGAGGTGACGGGTGCCAGCAGCACATCAAGTGCTACACCAGTGCCCGGCGGAGTTCCTCAGCGCAGGCTTCAAGGCGATGACGCATTGCCGCAGTCACTTTGCCGATTCGTTGCCGAGAGACCTCCGGCGGGGTCGCCAATATTTCCGCCAGTTGGCGGTGGATTTCCGCAAAGTCGCATGACTCCACGCTTCCCGCTGGTACCCGCCCGAATTGCTTCAGCCAGGTCGAGATTTTGCTCCCGCGCTCAATCCCGATAAAAGGCACCCCGACATTCGCCGCCAAAATCAGCAGATGAAGACGGCTGCTGACCACCGCCCTGCATTGCGAAACACACGCCTGTACAACGGCCGGCGCATCCTCCTCCAGACACTCGATGCGCTCTGGGCACTTTGACCGCACCGCCAAATTCTGCATCAGCCGCTTGTCGGTCAACGGATTCATGGGAATCAAGACAATCCGGATTTCAGGACGTTCCAGCAACTTGTCCCACAACTCCGCCAATTCGTCCAGCTGTCTGAGGGCACTTTGCTCCGAGATGCAGAAGCCAATCCGCACCACGCCAGGACCGATGACTGGCAAAGGCGGCTTCGGTGCGCTTTCCTGAAGAATCGCGGTATCCGCCCCGACCAGGGCGTGATGGTAGCCACAGCGTTCCACCACCGCCTTGGACTCCGCGTCACGCAACACCACCAGCGCACAGCCCTCCAACGCATGCCGAATCTGACGTCCGATGCGACGGGTCAACATGCCCTCGTAGATGCGCCGCCAGTCCAACACCCCCAGCGAGCAATGCGTGAGGACATTCAGCAGACGAAGCCGCCGCCCGCCGGCACGATAGAAGGCGGGATTCAGTTGTGAGTTCATGCCAACGCCCCAGACGATAGTCTTCACTCCGGCACCCTGCGCAATCCGCAGCAGTTTCACCGCCGTCGCAGGGTAGTCGGAGAGTCCCGTCGCCCCAAACCAGAGGAAGACATCGTGGCGCCGCACCTCGGCCGCAAAGCCACGCCAATCCGGGTTCTCGCCGAAGCCATACAGGGGAGCCGTCCTCACCTGCAGTTCCGCCGCTGTCCGCACCTCCTCACGCGTACAGACAGTCACCTCGGCTTGGGGCACCAGCGACCGCAACAGCCGCACCACGCAGGCCACGATTGCCTCGTCCCCGACATTGTTGCAACCCAGCGGCACCCCGCCAAGCAGTATCTTCAAATTGCGATTGTTTTCGGCCATTGCCGTACTGTTCTGCATGGTCCTTCAGCGCAGACGCTTCATCTCCGCCGATTGAGTCATTTCAGCGACTGGAATATCCTGCGCTTGAGCTTGACAGCACGCCAAACCCAAGGTGCGGAAAAGGCAATGCTGCGGAAAAAAGGCCACCATTTTCGGCGTAGCGACAAAGGAAGGTCCTCTGGATGCACAATTTTCTCGTCAAGCAGCCAATCGACGATCTGGAAGATGATCTCATGCCACTTCAAAGAATAAGGGTTCCACATCTGCCAGGGTTTCGGGTTGTAGGCGAGATGCGTGAAGCAGCGACTGCGGTCCACGCTGCCGTTTAACTTGTAGGTCGCCGTGACGATGGGAGCATCGGGGTCATAGCACAGCAGGCTGCCAAGCACGCTTTCATCGGTCTGAAAATAGGCGGTTCCCTTCTTCGCGATGATTCCGACATCCGGCGGCAGCACATTTCCAATCTGCTCATGCCAGCGTTGAAGAAAGGGTCTCCACTTCCGATGCAGCACGATAAGCGGATTATTGCAGCGGGTGTCATAGCGGCTTTCGGGCAGGGCACGCCCGAAAAAACGCTCCACATCCCGTCGCCAGACCTCGCGGTTTTCAGGCGTGAAGTCCGGTGGTATCGGATAATACTGGCGGATGATGATCTCGTCCGGATTGTCCCCGACCAGCCACTCGCCGCAGTCGCCGACGAACACGCCATCAGCATCTGCCCAGCAAACCCAATCGGTCTTCACCTCATCGTGGTTCATCAGCAGTGGCTTCTGGCACGCGACGCATTGCCGGCTCCTGGGCAGTTCCAGAATCGTGACATTGCCCAGCGCCTGCACTCGGCGCTTCATCTCCTCCGTCCAGTCCATGGCGCCGACCAGCGCCGGATGCCCCATCCCGTTTCGGCGCATGCTCGCCAAAAGCAACAGCGCCCCCCACGCATACGCCCTGTCCCCTGCGGTGACAATGGTTGTGTTCAATGCTTGGTCTGTTCGGCAGAATGTCATCGGGGACTCATAAAAAGGGAAACGCATCGAAAATCGGCATCGCTTCTAATATAGCCAGCAAAATGCAGACGCTATCCTTTTTCCAGGCTTTTTCCCGCAGCGCGGTTTTTCAAGGGTGCACAATATCCTCCAGAAGCCGTTGTTGTCGTTCCAGGTACGCCGCGTGCGAAAAAAACAACGCTCGCTCCGCGCAATGTCTGCGCTGCCTCTCCCGGAAAGCGGCGTCGGTCAGCAACCTGGCCAGAATGGCAACGGCCTCATCCTCCGTGTGATAGGTGAGTTCAGGCGAGGCCACGACCTCCTTCGCCCCTCCCTCGTCGGGGACGACGGCAATGCTCCCCGTCTTCAGATACTCCCCAATGGAGATGCCGAAGGCCTCGAACCGCTCGGCATGCAACGCAAAGGAGCCTGACAGCAGGAAATCCTCTTTCTCTTTTCCGTACAGCGCTCCTTCAAATTTCAGCCATTCCCGCCCTGCAGCCATTCTGCGGAGCTGCTCGCCGTAAGAGGGCACCTGCTCCAGGCGTCCCGCGACATGGAGCCGGACGTCAAGCCCTGTCGCCGCACGCGCCTTCTCGACGATGCCGATGATTTCGGCGATGCGCTTTTCCGGAATGATCCGCCCGATGTAGATGACCTTCAGATGGTCGCGGACAACGGCGGACGCCCTGGCCTCGAACAAGGTGGGCGGGTAAAAAACGGTACTGTTGAACGGCCCGTAGAACTCAGTCATCAGTTTCTCCACGAAAAACGAGTTCGGATAAATGTGCTCTCGCCCATCGCGGATGATGCTCCTTTGAGAGCGTATCCCGAGGAGCGGACGCAGCACATAATCCTTCAGGAGACGCCTGACCCCTCCTTGCCGCACAGCGCCACTCTGCTCGACACGACTGTGCGCAAATGCGGTGAAGGCATCGTCCCCGAATGCGAGCATGTTCATGAAATGATGGGCCGGTCGGCCGAAGTCAATGACGTTCGCGGCGGAAATGCAGACGTCGGCCGCCTTGGCCAATTGCTTCAGACGCCTGGAACGGTACAGCGAAGGAAATGCGCTGTGCCGCTTGGGGGCATATCCGGGCGGCGTGACCTGGACGATCTTCAGACCGCTTAGATCGACGTCAATCCCGAACAACTTCGACGCCCGCTCCAGATTGTCAGGCAGGTCCAGCGCCACCGTCAGATCGCCCATCTTCTGCAACGCCTCAATGAACGACAACGGCAGATGGTCTCCGCCACCGAACGCGAAACTGAAACTGTAATAGAGGAGAATCTTCTTCATGCCCGTCCCGGCCTCACTTTGGAAAACCAGAAATACAGCCGGAAAAAGAGTTCCGCCGCCCGTCTCAAACTGGCGTGGCGCACAAACGCGCATACCCACCAGCCTGCCACTCGCTTGAAGAAAGAACCGCACTTCATCAATGCCCTGAAGTCATCTTCGCCGTCCGCGAATAGTTGGCCAAGCGTCTCCAGTCGGCGCGCACGGGGAACCTTCCGCAGATTTTCCGGGGCGAACCAGAGGTAAAAAAGAATCTGCGACCATATCCGCATCCAGCACTCCGCCACTCGGGAATCAAAACCGGCCTCTTTCGACACCATGGCGTGAAACGCGAACAGGGATCTGAGAATCGTCGCCCAGTCCCCATGAAAATATCCGCCCCCACGCGCCGAGGAAGACACGGATGCGGCTTGAAGACGATAGATGTAAAAACGCTCATGCAAGGGGACGACGCGCTTCGCGAGATACAACGCGCGCGGAGAAAATTCGCTGTCCTGTCGCCGCAGGCCATAGACGCACCGCAGCCCCCTTTCAATCAGGAATTCCCGCCGAAACACGGTCATCTGGAGCATCGGGCAAGGCGGGTCATTCCGGCAAATCAGCAGCGTCGCCTCCGGTCCCGTCAATTCCGCAGGGGCGTCCAGGGGATAGTTGTCCCGGATCTCCTCGACCCTCGACAGGGCATCATTCTGGACTTGGATGGCGCACGGATACAGGTCGGCTCCCGGCCGGGACGTGATCTTGTCGTGAAGACGCTGCAGAGCGCCATCCTGGATGGCATCGTCCCCGTCCAGGAAGACGACGTAGTCCCCCCGCGCCATTTCGATGCCGATGTTTCGGGACGAGGAGCAGGATCCGCTCCGAGGCCTGGTAAAAAACCTGAACCGCTCGTCGCCTGCAATCGTCGTGCGCACGACTTCCTCCGTTCGGTCCTTGGAGGCCTCAATGCCGATCAGACATTCCCAGTCCGAAAACGCCTGGCCAATCACGGAGTGCAGGCATTCCCCGACGTATGGCTCGACATCGCAGCAGGGAATGATGATGGAGAAAAACGGTCGCATTTGACAACTGTCACCTTGGCATTGTTGAAGCCCACCTACCAGAGAGATTCCCGCAATGGAGCCAACGGTCTCGTTTCCTTGTGCTATATTAAGCACGACAACTTCGCTGGTGAATGGCGATGCGTTTTCAGTAACAGACATAATATACTACGAATCAGTAAGTTGTCAACTAATTTCTTGAAAAAACTCGACTTTTTCACGGATTCCGTTTGGAGTTGGACAAACAGACATATATCAATAGCAAACACAAGACAAATAGCAGTATATGGATATCTAGTTGACGTAACCAAACGGATTTGAACCACTCGCATATTACTTTTTGTGCTTGGGGCATGAAGGGAATATAGCATTGGGCAAGCAATTTGAAGCTGTTTTCAAATCAAATCCGTCCTGGTCAGAAGGCTGACTGCTCCCTCCCATGAAACTTGATTTTGTCCGAGACACCAAACGCAATGTGGCGGCCGCAGCCACCTACAGCACCATCAAACTGCTGCTGCCCTTCCTGAACCGGACGTTGTTCCTCTGGCTCCTGGGACCGGCTTATCTCGGACTCAATGGCTTGTTCGGCTCCATTCTGGGAATGCTCGGTCTGGCAGAACTGGGCTTTGGCGCAGCAATGGCCTGCACCATGTACAAGCTCGTCGCCGAGGACAACCGCGAATTGTTCTGTGCCTACCTGAACTTCTACCGCAAGGCCTATCGCTACGTAGGAAGCGTCATCTTCATTGCGGGACTGTGCCTAATGCCCTTTCTGCGAAGACTGGTTCACGGGCAGCTTCCCCCCGATGTAAATCTGTATGTCCTCTATCTGATTCATCTCACGAACACGGCGGCAAGCTATTTCCTCTTCGCCTACCGCGGCTGCATCCTCAGCGTCCACAACCGAAACGACGTCCTGTCCTACATACGCAGCCTGGTCACTATCGTGCAATACGTGGCGGTTTTTCTCGTCCTCCTGCTGACCCGCAACTATTACTACTACGTTCTCATCACCGTGGCCTTCACTCTGGTCACCAACCTGCTGATCTTTCGGGAAAGCCGACGGCTCTTCCCAAACGTCGAGCCACGCGGGAAACTCTCCAAGGAACTGCGCTCCAAAGTATTCTCCGAGATGAAGGCGATTTTCCTCCACCGGGTTGGCACAGTCATCTCCTATCAGGTGGACAATGTGGTCATCTCGGCCTTCCTGGGCTTGGTGGCGGTCGCCGTTTACGGCAACTACTATTATGTCATCACCTCAGTCTGCGCCCTGGTCGGCGCCGCCTACGCCTCAATGCAAAGCGGCTTCGGCAACAAAATCCATACCACCCCAAAGGCGGAGATTTTCGCGCTGTTCATGAAACTCTGCCGGCTGACCCAGATCCTCATCCTCTGGTGCGCGGCAATGATGCTCGCCCTTTACCAACCCTTTATCACTATATGGACCAGGGGAAATCCCGACTTGTGCAGACATGTCCTCACGCCAATATTGATGGTGTTCTACTTCTATGTCAACCAATCCCGCCAGACCCTTCTGACCTTCAAAGCCGCCGCCGCCCTATGGGGGCCAGACCGATGGAAACCCATCGTTGCCGGAGGCGTCAACCTCGCCATCAATATCCTTTTCGTCATCTTCCTGCCAGACGCCTACAAACTCGACGGCGTGATCCTCTCCACCATCCTCGGATATGTCTTTATTCAGATTCCCTGGGAAACCCATGTCGTCTTCACCCATTTCTTCGCGCCTCAGCAACAACGGCAATATTGGCATTTCCATGCCCGTTTCGCGGCATTGGCCCTGGCAATGGGTGGGTTCACCTGGGGGGCGACGCTTCTAGTCCCTTGGAATGATCTGGCTGGTCTGATGACCAAGGGCGTCGTGGCCCTCGTGGTCTCAGGAGGCATGACGCTTGCATTCTTCCACGACGATGTTGGAAAGTTGCTGGAGCGTCATCGGTGCCGGAGGCAGTAGCAGCCGGAGGCAGTCGCGGACGGGCTGCCCGAACGGCCTTGTCCATGCCGGCGAAGACGCCGGACGCGTAGCGGACGGCGGAGTGCCCCGGGCGAGACGGCCGAAAGGCAACCTTTCGAGCCGCCGATGACCGGGCACCCGCTCGTGCGAAGCATGGTGGCTTCACCCGACATGGATTTCGCGTCTTTTCGCGTGTTTCGCGGGAAACACCACCCGACAACCTTCTGCTGTCGGAAACCACGATGGCGAGTAACTGTATAATTCCCTTATTTTTTCCGGATGCCGTGCAGGAGCTTCTGGTGTGGCCATAGACGGCAGCGAATGCCCAGCTTATGCGGCAACGCCAGACGCCTTCCCGCAATTGACGCAAGCAGTTCCTCCAGGCAGGTTCGATGAATCGCCGCAAGCCTCAGGAACTCCTCGCGGATCTCCTGTGGCGGCACGGGATTCGCCTTCCAGTGTTCCACTCCCGCTGCAACGGACTCTGGCGTGTCCGATGCATGGAAGACTGCGAACTCCGGCAGCATGGCGTCCCGCCCGCCGATATTTGAGGTGCTGACGACTGGCAGGCCGCACAGCGAATATTCGCCGCAGACAAACATCGCGCCTTCGACGGCTGAAAGAGCCAACCCGCAGCAGGCACGCCCCATCTGACGGCCGATCCGCCAGGAATTCACCTTCTCCACCCACTCCGCATGGGGGACCGTCTGCATGACCTCCTGGAAGTATGCTTTCTCGCGCTGGGAATAGGAGCCAATGAGATAGAGGTTTGGCACCATCGCAGCCAGGGCATGGCGCTTGAAGGGCGTGATGCGAGCCACGTAGATTGCATCAAAGCTGCGTTCCTTGCCCGCCAGAGGATAGCGTGCGGGATCCAGAAAGGCATTCTGATGGCACCAGACACACTCCGCCGCATCGCCCAGGATGGAGAGCGCCTCCTTCTCGTTGACCAGCACGATGATGCGCGTCTCAGGGAACAGCCGATGCGCTTCTGCCAGACCATTCTTGAGTTCGGCGGCGAACTGCGGCTCCTGCACCGACCATCCCGTCTGCAACAGCAGCGTCCACGCATTGTCGGACGGTATTGACCGCCGAAACACTTCGAGGTTGCGCAGGAAATCCGTGTCAAAGGCCGCGAGGATGCGCGGTTTTCGACTCAATTCGTATGCAGGAAGATATTCCAGGAAGGCCATATCATGCTCCGAACTTCTTTCTGGCGGAACGCCGACGCCACAGCCAGCAGCCGCCCAACAAAGCACACGCCGAGACCAATGAACACAGCCAGGAGACACGCTGAAGGGGCGTCGTCCGATAACGCACAGTCACCCTGCCGGAAGTGCAATCCGCTGGAATGACTATCGAGAGAAGTCGATTGGATCCCACGCTGGTCGCCAGCCGCCTGCCCCCCTCCGGCAAGTCCAGCCATGCCTGGTAGCCATAATAGGGCACAATTGGCACTTCGATTTCGTTCTCCTGCGAATTCCCCTCAAAAGACACCTCAAGGACATTCCTCCGCGGGCGGGAAACCTGCCATTCCAGCGGATGGCTGGGCACCACCACGTCACCGCGTTCGCGAATCTCCGTATCGAGCAGCCCGCCCGAAGGCAGATAGTGGATTCCGCTGGCCTCCTGCGGCCGCCCAGGGTGGTAGGATTTGACCAGGTCATGCTCATAAATCTTGCTCGCATAGCAGTATCCGACATTGACAAACCACGCGAAGCCGGCACCAGCCACCACAATCCATAGCCAGTAGCGCTCGCGGCGCCATTCGGCGCCCACAAGCGAAGCCAGCGTCAACCCGCCGCCGAAGGCGAGAAATGCCGTCGCCGGTCCGAAGAAGCGCCAAGGGAACTGGATTACCGCCAGTGGCTTGAAAGCACCTTTCCAGGAGGGCATCTCGGTCGCCATCAGCAAGCACGCCACCCCGGCAATCAGGCAAAGATCCCGAAAGAGTTCGACGGCTGTTCGACGCGAAGTCAGGCGCAGCCGCTGCAACCCTGCAATGACGAAGATGAGTCCGATGCCCGGGGGGATCCACACGGGCGGCTTGCTCGTCGGAATCTCCAGGAAGAGCTTCAGGAACGGCATGCAGCGCTCCAGGATTGCTTCGTTCTTTTCACCCTGGATGATGAAGTCCAAATGCGCGAACTGCTCGCACATTGGCGCCAGAAAGGCAACGCCTAACAGCACCACCGGCACTGGAGCAAGCAATAGATACCCCAGCCGTCGCGGCTCGCGCAGCAATCGGAGCGCGTTGAAGAACAAGATTGTCGCGCAGACGGCCGTCCACAGAAACAACGACAGGCTGTGCGCGCAGACCAGTCCCAGAAAACCAAAGGAAAAGTAGTAGAATTTCCGTGGTTCGCCGTAAATCAACTCGTAAAGTCCGAGGAGGATCCACGGCGCGAAGGCGAAGGCAAAGACCTCGCCCAACGACTCCCGGAGAAAGAGATCGGTCGCCAGATAGCTGCTCCAGATGTAGAGCAAAGCCACGGCGAAGGCGCCGAAACTCGTCGCCGAAAGCTTTTTCGCACAATGCCACGCACTCCAGGCAGTAAATAGCATCCATCCGACCACCAGGAGTTTATACGCCGCCACGATGCCGACGCCACAAAGCATGAGCAAAACTGCCGGATACAAAAACAGGTCTGGGTAGAACAGCCCCGTGGCATAGCCATAGCCACCCAGCGCCTCATGGTTGACCATCGACGGAATCTCTCCCAACTGGAAATTCACCGCCATGGCATGAAGCCGGGTCAGATGATAGTACAGGTCATGACCACCTGGCATTCCAGGCAAGAGCAGCCCGGCCAGGCCTGCCAGCGTCAGCGCGCCCAGAAGCATCGAATAGAAACGTTGCGGCGTCAGGCGGTCATGGACGGCCTTGACCTGCCTTTCCATCCAATCCACGACATTCACGGTGCACCTCATTTCCTTTCCCAAGTCCGTTCACTGATGATAACCCGCGGCCGCTCCTTGGTCTCCAGATACGTCTTCCCGACATACTCCCCGACCACGCCGATTCCAGTCAAGTTCAGCCCGCCGACCAATGCGATCATCGAGGACAACACCCCCACGCCATCCCAATACCCTTGAAAGGCACGTATGGCGACAAAGGTCAGCACACCGACCAAGCCTACCAAGCCCAGCAGTAGCCCGCCCCACAAAATCAGGTGGATGGGACGCACCGAGAGGCTCGTGATGCCATCCCCCGCAAACGAAAGCATCTTGACAAAGCCGTAATGCGACCCCCCCGCCAGACGCTTCTGACGATTATAGTGGACAACACTGCTTGGGAAGCCAACCAGAGGGACCAATCCACGCAAAAAGAGGTTCACTTCCTGGAAACGCAAAAGCGCATCCAGCGCACGCGCCGACAGCAGCCGATAGTCCGCGTGGTTGAAGACCGCTTCCACCCCTAGGAAATGCTGAATGCGGTAGAAGCCCTCCGCCGTGATGCGCTTGAAAAAGCTGTCCGTCGAACGGTCTTTGCGCACGCCATAGACCACATCCATACCCCGGGCATACTCGTCCACCATCGCTTCCATGGCGCCTACGTCGTCCTGCCCGTCGCAGTCAATTGTCACGGTGATATCGCATCCTAATGTACGAGCCTCCTGCAGCCCTGCCCACAATGCCAACTGATGCCCGCGGTTCCGGCTCTGGCGAATTCCCAAGAAGCGGGAGTCGCCCTGCGACAAGCCGACGATAATCTTCCAGGTCCCGTCAACGCTCCCGTCGTCCACCAGCAAAATCCGGCTCTCCGAAGAGACCTTGCCAGCCGCAATCAAACGCCCCAATTCGTCGGAAAACAGAGAATGCGTGACGGGAAGCGTCTGCTCCTCGTTGAAACACGGAACAATGATGATTAGCTTCGGCTGCATTCGATGGTTGACCTTAAAAATTGAATATAATTACTTAACTATTATCAAGTTAAATCAATAATACACAAACCATGGCTATTTTCAATTCAGGCACTATCCATAACATAGCACAGAATATGAATTTTACGATGTCTTCTGGCGGAATTTCCCCTGAATTGCATGTACTGCTGGCGTCCCGACAGCATAGCGATGTACTGCTGGCGCCCCCGCCAGCAGAAGACACCCGTACTGCTGGGGCCCCGACAGCATAGCGATGTACTGCTGGCGCCCCCGCCAGCAGAAGACACCCGTACTGCTGGCGCCCCGCCAGCAGAATGGCACTTCCGCAAAACTGAGATTCAGACACCACCTCACTCTGTCAGCAGCAGACAGGCGTAGCGCGACGGATCCTTGCCGTAGAAGATTCCGGGAGTCCACTCGAGGTATCCGTCCATCTCCATGAGCTTGTCGATGGCAATGTCGGGCGAGTCGTTGTCCGACACCACGAAGGAGACGCCGTAGGAGGCGCCAGCCTGGGGCGTCGGCAGTCCCAGAAGTTTCCAGGGCACCGCGAACTCCATGACCAGAGTGTCATCGGTCTTCGCGGAGGCCGCCTTCGCCAACGCGCTGAACTGGCCCTGGTTGTTCCAGGTCTGCACGAAGGCCCCCGCCGCATCCACGCCCACCGCGAACTCCTGAAGCACCGCCGGGTCGGAGGCACGCTCGGCCGGTCCGCCCTCGCGCAAGGCGAACTGGATCGCGTCGCCTTTCCAGACATCCGGATTGCGGACCGGATTCACGTGGCAGTCGTCCCGCACCTTCGCCGCAACATAGAGGAACTCCTCGTTCCAGGCGAAACGCACCTCGCAGGAGAGGTCCGCGTCCCCACCGTAGGGGTGTTTTGCGTATTTGACGGCGACAGGCGTGGCCGCGCCCAGCCGGACGGCATCGGCGTCGCCCCAGTCGGCGAGGTCGCCGTCCACCGTAATTCCCGCTGCCTTCCGGGCCCGGTAGGAGGCGCGCGGCGGCAGAACTGTCGTCGTCGCAGAGGTCTTTCCCTGGACAACCAGGGCGATGACCTCCGCCGTATCCGCCGTGGCTGTCTCGTCCGCCACGCAAGTCACGGTCATCGTGCGTTTCTCCCGAGAGGGCACCTCGGCGAAGCGTAGCAGCCCCTCACCGTCCATCCTCGTCCAGCTCTTCGGCAATTGGAGCAGCACCTCCGCGTCCTGTGCAGTGGCGGAATGGTTGGTCACCGTCACCTCGCAGGCGAAGGGCATTCCCGCAAAGACCCGCTCTGGCAACCGCACCTCAGTCTCCAAGACAGGTTGCTTCACCAGCTGAAGCGGGATGACCACCGCGCCATCCTTTCCGGAAGACGTGACTTTCGCCTCGAAGAGTTCCTGGTCCGCGCCCCGGGGCAATTCCACTACGGCACTTCGAGTTTCATAGTCGAAGCGGAATTCCCGTCCGGCCACCTCGACCGCCAGCCCCTCCGGAACCTCGCCGCCAACCCACCGGAAAATCGCCTGCGGCATCTCGCCAGCCACCAACGGCACCTGCGGATTCACCACCAGTTCTGTGCCAACGGGTTCTGTGCCCGCGCATAGTTCCGTGCCCGCGCATAGTTCCGTGCCCGCGCATAGTTCCGTGCCCGCGCATTCTTGCGCGGGTTGGGGCGCGGGTTGGGGCGCGGGTTGGGGCGCGGGTTGTATTTCCACCGCCACCACTTCGCGCGGCCGCAGATACGCCCGCCAGCCACTGCCATCCGCCACCACGGCCAACGGCGTACGGCCCTCCGGCGTAACGCGCGCAAGCAACACCTTCTCCGCCCCGCGTTTCGGCAAATCGTACTCGAAGACCTGCACCTGGTCGCTGTAGTTGACCAGATAGACGCAGAGGTCGCCTTTCCCGTCCCGCCACCAAGCGCCCTCGACCACCGGCAAGGTGACCTCACGGGACTTGGCACCTCTGTTGACATGCCAGTGCCATGTGTCCGTCACCGTCGGCAGTCGGTTCTTCGGATGAATCTCGCCCATCAGTTCGCCGCGTGACAGGAAGTCCAGCGTGACGGCACGCAACTTCGCCAACTCCATCTCGTAGGCCCAGTACTCCGCGTACTTCTCGCCCTGAAGGAAGTCCGAGTTCCAGCCGAACTGCACGCCCCACAGGAAGTCATGCCCCTGCGACATCCGAAACGCCAGGAGGGTGTCCTGCGGGGAGGCCGGATTGGCAAAATAGTAGGTGTAGCCGGAGTAGATTGCTGGCAGCAGCGGCACGGCGTTCTCCATTCGTTCCGTCCAAGTCAAAAAGCCGTGGATATTGTCCATATAGGGGTCGGCGGTGTTCTCCGTGGTCAGGAACAGCGGCTTGCCCTGCGCCTTTGCGTAGTCGTTGATGGCGGTTAGCATCTTGCGGTAGCCCGACACCCAGTAATGCCCGCCGCCCAGCGGATGACCATGAACAGGGTTATAGCAGAAGTCCGGCCGATGCGCGCCAATCTGGTCCAGGTAAATCGCGTTCACGTGCACGTCGTCGATAAGCCACTTGCAGACCTCCTGAATCTTCTTCTGCCAAATCTCCGTGGCGGGACACATCGGAGCCTGACGCGCCTTCGACGGGTAGATTTCCAGATACGGCTCGCCCTTCGGGTTCAGACATGCCCCCTGGATGCCCTCGCTGGCAAACGACGGGATGTCCTGGTCCCAGATGTGGCCATTGATATACGGCATCACCACCTGACCACGCGCCACCGCCTCCGCAGTCACCTCCGGCACGCCTGGCTTCGCCGGGTTGTACTCCGGATAATGCGTGTCAAACGCTATTTCGTGCCAGCGATACCAATGCATGCCATGCTTGACTGGACAAGTCTGGACATATTTGGACAATTTTTCCCGCATCTGCTCCGCATCCGCCCAAGTCTGATACCAGTAGCAGATCTCCTGAATGTCCTTGGGGTAGTCCGGGTTGTCGCGAATCAGCCCGTTTCGCAGCCAGGAGGCATTCTCGGCGGCCCAGGCGCGGTAGAGCTTCGCCGCTTTCCACCAGTCGCCCTGGAAGACTTCGGTGGCATAGGAGAACGCCGCTGTCTGCCCCGCTCCAGGCACTCCGCAATTCTCGGCCGGGAGTTTGAAAAAGGCGTCCTGCTCGGCGGTAACACAAGGCCGCTTGACCCAGGCCTCGCCATCATGCGCCGCGAAGTAGAGACCGTATCCGTCCCACAGGAATGCCAGCAGCTGAACTGGCGCCCCGGAGCCAGGATACGGCGACAGGAAATAACTGCGTGCGTTGTTGCGGCGAAGCACGCCGCCCAGGTTCACCGAGGGTGCCAGCAAGTCGCCCCGCCCCGCAGGAAAGACCTCGCTTAGAATCGGGAACTCGCTCTCCCACAGGCCACTGGCGGTGCTGTGGTTCTCGACCTCCATCGTCCAGTCAATGCGCGTGCCCGTGACTTTCGCACGGACGGTGACCTCGGCGGTGCCCGTCTCGTCCACCGGCACCTCCTTCCAACGTAGCGTCACAGTGTCGCCCTCGCGTTCCAGCGAGGTGTTCTCCATCGTCACATCCAGTGCGCTGACCTGGACACCCTCCGTCGCGTCGAAGCCCCGCCGGAACTCCAGCCGCCAGAGCGGACGGGGATTCGTCGCAGCGCAGAACTGCGGTCCGCCCGCCTTCGCGCGGATGCCCGCCACCGCATAGCCGTGCGCCACATCCGCCAAGGAGAGCACCAGTTCGCCAAAGTCCAGTTCCTGGACGCCAGGGGCCACGACCTCGGCCGCCATATCCGCTTCCGACTCATAGACTTGAACGATGGGCTGAGAAGCTCGCGCCAGGCACGACGCATACCACGCGGGATCCATGGCCGACGGTCCCAGATACACCCGCGAGACGCCGCTGACGGACTTCTTCTCCAATTTCGTCGCCTCCAACGCCCGGATATAATAGACGTAGTTGCTCTGCGCGTCATGGGCGACCGCCGGACCGGCGACCCCCACCGCGTCCTGGTCATTCTCCATCACCACCCAGCCATCGGCGGAAAAGCGCATCTGCGCCTCGCCCTCCATCCGATCCGCCCACAGCTGACGCCGAACCAGCTCGCCTGGACGATTCCAGCCGACCCACCGATTAAAGATGAGACTTGGGGTGAAGAGCTGGCACGCATCGAGTTCTGGCCAGACCACCTCGCCTTCCTGCGCCACGGAATACTGCACCTCGACCACTGGCGAGAAGGCGGTGTAGATGAAGCGATAGGTCGCGCGGGGATTCCCCGGCGCGGGCTTGCCATTCAGGTTGAACCCATCCGTGGCCTCCACCACCGCCCGCAGCGGATTGCTGGCCACCAGCCGTGCCTGGCCACTTTGGTTGAGGCGGAACTGCCCGCCCTGCTCACGACTAAAAAGACGGTCCAGCCAGCCCAACGCCGACACCGTGTTCCCCGACCTCGCAAAGGTGATCTCCTGCGGCAGCCACTTCTTGTGTTTCAGGGAATAATATTGGTTGCGGACGGACCAATTGCCGCCCTCCCCCTGCACGCTCAGGTCGGTCACGACCTCCGACGGCACTCCCTCCTGGAAGACCAGCACCCGCGCGTCGCCTTCTTTCGTGACACCCGGCAGCAGGATGCTCAGCACCGCAGAGCCGTCCTCATCCGCAATCGCAAACGGCACTGCCTCGCCGGACGCCGCCACCAGCGCCTTGCCCCGCGCCAACGCCGTCTGCTCCGTCGTCAGCGGACAATGCACCACCAGATTCGTGCGTCCCGCCGGAATGCGTTTGACCTCCACCTTCAGCGCCCCGAAGGCGACTGCCGAAATCGCAACAAACAAGAAAAGAAGCCATCGCTTGGTCATTTTTCCTCCCAGTATTCTCGTATTTCCAACGAATCGCCAGAGCGTATCTTGTATCGTTAAATATACCGTCTATGGCAAAACCTGCCACTCTATACTCTCAGCCACCTAGAGGACGAACTCCCAAAGAGTCTTCAGCCCTGAATGACATCCTTTAGGCTGTTAAGCTAAAGAGACACACCTGGCCTCCAGCACATCAAAAAACAGGCTTTCATTGTATTACACCATCAATGGCAATGACTTTGTCAATGTATAAGACCGAAACAGAAAATACACCCCTTCTACTGTAAAACCTCTCCGTCATTTCATTTTTACAATACACCAATAAAGTGACCTCATGAGATAATCCATCTTTTAAAATACTATACAATGTTCGCGCTTCATTCGAATACTTTTCAACATAAACATATTCAATCCCCCCTGTTTTACCCGGAATGCCTGTAAGACGTATGCTATAATGCATTTCGGGATGGGGGTCACCGCAACTTCTCTAGGAAACTTATCTGAAAACTTTGCCATTGAAGTTATGACTACTGGTGAGTTTGGTCGTTTTATATTCAATTCGGCAGGAGAAATTGGATTCGCTAAAGAGTTTTCATACGCTTGCTTCTTCTGTTCATAAAAAAATTGTTTTTCTGCGGCCTCAATTAAACTTCCCAAAGAAGCCCCCTTTTGGGGAGCAATTTCTGTTAATCTTACAAGGAGTTTTCGTGCCGTCTCCCATGAATTTTGTTGCATGGCTTGGTGAATTGCTGATTCCAACATCTCTGTTTCACCAAGGGTCGCCCTTTTATTTAAATTCTGGCTACGATCTTTATCAAGACATCGTAAAGCGCTTGCTTTTTGGCGTACAACCTCCCAGGCCCCTTGTCGGAGTGCTACCTCTCCCGCTGCATACAATGCATCCGCTTCGGCCGGATTCAATATCGAAATCATCTCTTCATGCTTTGACGGATTTACTTGTGTCATCAAATTGGCAATATCACGTGCAACCTGCCATTGATTGTCAGACAAGGCCGCCTCAAAAACCTGCCCATACATTTCCACAGCTCGTTCTAAATTGAAATTGGCCATCAAATCGGCAATATCTCGCAAGGCTTGCCATTGTTTCTTCGATAGTATTTGGAGGAAATCTTTTTCAAGCTTAGCAGGACTTTCCTCAATTGCTTGGTTATAAAGCTGTACTGCTTTTGAGTAGAAATCTACAGAACTGTTAAAATCCCGACTCCGGAATGCCGCGCGGCCACGCTGCATTTGGATTTCTGCATCTTGAATGATATTTGGGAGTACCCTTTCCACAAAGAGTTTTGCGGCTTTTTGAGACATTTCCTCGGCTGTTCGTCGAACCAAGCTGACTTCTGATGATGTGTTCGATAAAGCGGGTGGCTCATTAGCACTGATAAACCGTACAGTATCATTCGCTTCTGCTACATTGGAAGGAGTTTCTCCATTCACCAAGAGTAGGTGTTCGACGTATTGCTTCCTTAATGTCTCGTTCAGTCTTTCATCAAAGCGTGCCTGAAGTTCTTTGGGCAACTCATTTAGGCGTATATACTGTGAGTTAATCAATATCCTTCCAGCAGCATCTTTATGATATACTCCTCGATAATTTTTGGCAGGAGAACGGCCTATTGAATACGAAATATTGACCTTTTCCCCCTCTTGATATAGCGGATACTTCTCAGCAGCCTGGGCTTCCGCTTCCTCACGTGTCATGGCAAATGTGCTGTGTGATAACACTTCCGTCATGCCAAACAACAATACCACAAGCAGAACACGAATCAACGTTTTTTTCTTCAACACATTGTTCAACATGGTATTATGCTTTATTTAATCCTTTGGGTGATTATTGGCATTACCTGGCAAAATAGCGCGTCATCTCCATCTTGCACCTGATTTCACTGCAATAACTTGTGTCACCACACCCCACGAGTTGTTGGAAAGTTTTCAAGGTGAGGAGGTTCATGATTTTCGATTACAAAGGATGGGAATCAACGAGGACTGTAAACACCTTTAGTGTTGCTCGTTACAAACGTACTATAATGCCAAACACGATACCGTCAAACACAACAAACTCGTTTCCGCGATTTTTACAAGGCCATGAATCACACATTTCCGCGATTTTTAACGGGCAAGGTCCTCGGGGAGGATGTACATCGCGCCAGTGCGGAGGGTGCCCTCGGCCGCATAGACTTGCTGAAGCACCTGCTGGAGCTTCGTGAGCGGCGGCTGGTCCGTCGGGGCGGTGTCCTGATGTCCGAAGGCGAAGAACATGCCGTCGCGTCCATCGTTGCCACGCACTCCAGGCGCACAGTGGAAGCGTCGCTGAAATGCCGCCATGTTACCCTCCGGCGCGAATTTCCGCAACGCGGGATTGAGAATCCAGGAATTGCAGACGAACATCGGCACTTCGCGTTGGCAGTATTTCCGGAAGAATGCAAACGCCTCCCGCAGCGACTCCTCCACCGACGCCAACGGCATGCGTTCTCCGCCGGGGATGTGCACGCTGGGCACCAAATCCCACGGCGAGGCCACTGGACGGGACTCGCGACGGTCCAGCGTCAGCGTCTCCCCGATGCGGGCGTGCCCCTCACTGTCCAAAGGAATGCCAATGACGTTCGTACCCTCCTCGCGCACAAACGAGACCTCCTTCACTGCGCTATCCGGCGCGCCGCCGTGCACCACCAGCCCGTCCGCCCCCAGGCGCAGATTTGGCGCGCACATCGCCGCGACACGCCCGTCGTCGGCGCGGAAGACCAGCGGTGCCCACTCCGGATAAGGATGTATCAGATATTCAAGGCGTCCGATGCGGTAGAGTTTGCCGTCCACGTGGTATTTCAGCCAGTGGGTCTGGCTGAAGGTCATGCCAGGGATGTCGTTGTGCGCCAACTTGTAGATGACGATGGTCCCGCCAATCCACCGGAGGGCGTTGTGCGCGTAGGAAAGCGGAATCCCGCGACGGCGGCAGTTCTCCTCGATCAGCGGTGCGGAACTCAGCCCCAGCATGAAATTGAAGACGCCCTCGTTCTCGCCCAGCGGGACGGGCGGCGTCAGCGCCCCGCACAGGAAGACGCCCGGCCGCCGATAGGTCACCTCGTGGAGGAACGCCAGATAAGCGGACAACTCCGGAATCTCCCGCAGCAGCCCCTGCACCGCCTCCACGCGCGGAAGAAATTCCTCCCACGCCGGACCATGCACCAGCGGGTACCACTTCTCCAGAAACGGCGTCTCCGCAAAGGCGGGCACCCCGCCATCCCATCGCGAATGAAATTCCTCCCAGAGCGGATGCAACGCACAATACGCCGCCTCGCTCAGCCCCAACGCCGAAATGACTCGTCTCAATTCCATTGATATGCGCTTTTCCACCGAAGACAACCAATCAATTCGCTACCACTTTCGTCCATCTCATCTGGTAGATGCCTGGGGCGTGAATCTCCCGTGGCAGATTCCAGTCCTGCCCCGAAAGGCGTTCCCAGCCAAAGAGATGCCCCACCGAGAACTCCAGCGTGACTTCCAGTGTCGCCGACGTGCCACGCAGTTCCGCAGGGACCTCCCAGGCAAAGGGCGCCCAGCAACGCACGCCCAAATCCTGCCCGCCCAGCGTGACCGTCGCACAGTTCGCACCAGTGTCCAGGCACAGGCATTCCGCATCCGACGGAATTTCCACCTCGCGCACAAGGATGGCTTTGCCCACATAGTTGCGCAGGCCCTGGAACCTCAAATCGCCATTCGACACCGCTGTCGGCAACGGCCCCAACCGCATCATGCCTGGCTGCTCAAAGAACACCGCGAAATTCCCTTGCAGAAAGACACTCGGCATGAAGGGATACTCCTTGACAATTCCAGACAATTCCAGACAATGCCCCCCTGGCTCCAGCACCATTTCTTCACTGGAACGATAGAGTTGGTTGAACCCCTGCGGCAAGCCCGTGCATGACTGCGTAGCGCTTAATTCCTTCCCATCCAACCGCACTTCGGCGGGGCTGCCGAAGTGTCGCAGCAGCACACGAATCGGCCCCACGCCAGGCAGGACCTCCAGCCGCAGGCGGTTCTGTGCGTCATATTCGGAGCACAGGTGATTCTGGCGGTCCAGGTTCACCCGGAATTCTCGCTCCGGGCACGGGACGCTCTGGGCGAGTTCGGTGCCCGCAGCGACATGCTGCGGGTCTTCCTCCCGGTCAAACACTGCCACGCCACCAGCCTCCAGCACAAAGGGGTGGCTTTCCGAGTCATCCGCATAGCGAAGCCACAGCGTACGAGCCGCCTCGGTAGGTTCTCGCAGGTCCAGCACCACGCAGGTGCCGTCCGCATAGGACTGCACCAGCACGTCCTTGGGCAAGACCCAGCCGTGGGAGATGGCGCGCACGCGCTGACAGAAGTGCCTCCGCATCCACACGAGCAACTGGTCGATGTCGCAGAACTCCGCGCCGGACTTCTCGTCCCGCAGCGTGCCGTCCGGCAGGCTCTCCACCACTACGAATGCCTCGGAGGACGGCTCGTCTCCTGACCGCAGGAAACGCCAGGGACGCTGCTCGCACACCAGTCTGCGCAGGAGTTCCACCTGCATGGGCGAGTGGTCTGCATAGCGAATCTCGACCTCGGGGCATAACTCCTTTCGGGCGAACTGCGCGGCGCGTTTGGCCTCCTCGCCCAACCGGTCGTAGTGGTCGAACCACGTCTGGGCGGGCGTGGTCGGATTGAACCAGCCCGTCTTGTGGATATTGCCTTCTGGTCCGAACTGCGCGACCGCCAGCAGATAGTGGTCCACCCCGAAAAGCGCAGTCAGCCAAATCATCTGACGATAATACGCGGGCCCCATCGTGGACGGCCCCAGCGCAAAGAGCTCCGCCAGGGCGCCATTGCCCCGCTGACGCGCACCGTACTGCACCGTCCCGAGCGTCTGCCATTCTGCACTCTGAACCGCGACCAGCGTCCGAATCTCGTCCATCCCCGGCAGGGAGAATCCCGCATTGGCGAGCAGCGGGTCGCCATTGTAGCGGGTTGCCTCCACACCATGCTCGCCCATCAGGTGGCCAGTGAACAACAGCTGGTGCGCCGCGCACCACTCCCGCACGCGATCCAGGTAGGTCATGCGGAAGCGCTTTCCCGCCAAGATATTGCATTCCTTGCGGAAACGGAACTTCGCATTGTCCGTGAAATGCGCCTTAAGGTCGTCCTTCAATTCGCGGCCAGTGGCGTCACGATACTCCTGCTCCATTTCAGGCCACCACGCCACGCGTACTTCGTCGGGTTTGTCACCATCATCATGACCCCAGTAATATCCATAAGACGGCTCGTCCGAGAAGACGCCCTTGATCAGCGTGCCGAAGTTTTTCCCGAAGCACCTGGCGTATTCCTCATGGGTGGTCTGGAGAAAAAACTCCACCGCGTCGGGGTTCAGCAGGTTGGGATACTTGGGCATGGTCTCGACCGTAAAGGTCACCTCGCCGATTGCCATATCATGCTTGGCGGAAAGATATTGCAGAGCATATTCCGGCTTTTCGGCCATCACGCGTCCGCCGCATTGTCCGCTGGGCCAGTTGAATTCGTCGTAGAGCCAAATCGAGGTGAACTCCAGCTCCTCGGCGGCGTCGAGGACATTCTGGACCATCGCGAACCACTCCTCCGAGAGATACTCCAGTTCGCAGCCCGAGCGCGGATAGAGCAGAAATTGCGTGATGCCCACCCGGCGGTATTCCCCCATGAACTCCCGGATGAACTCGCGCGTCGGCTTCCCCGTCACCGCCGCCATCGGAATCAGCGGATTCTCCTGTTGCATCGCCGAAGTCATCGAAACCATTGCCAATCCGCTAGTTCTTCTTGGCGGCGAGACGGTCGCTGGTGACGGCGATGATGATGATCAGGCCGACCGCGACCAACTGGATTTGCGCCACCACGCCCAGGAGCGTCAGGCCATTGCGCAGGAAGCTGATGAGCAGACAGCCAATCAGCGTGCCCAGCATCGTGCCCTTGCCGCCACTGGGCGAACAGCCGCCGATGATGACCGCCGCGATGACATCCAGTTCCAGCGAAAGCCCCGCCGAGGGCTGTGCGCTGGAGGCGCGCGAGGTCATCACCATCGCGCCCAGGCCAACCAGCGCGCCCAAGATGGTGTAAATCCATACCAGCATCTTGTCCACATTCACGCCGGCGTGGTAGGCGGTCTGGGGATTGGAGCCGATGGCGTAGGTGTAACGTCCGAAGGGCGTGTACTTGAGGACGAAGCCCGTCGCCAGGAGCACCAGCGCGAAGATGACCACGGCGGCGGGGATGCCCAGGATGCTCCCCGTGTCCAGCCAGCTGTAGGCGGAGACGGAGATGGGACGACTGGAGTTGATGATGTGGGAGACGCCGCGGAAGATGCTCATCGAGCCCAGCGTCACGATGAAGGGCGCCAGTTTGAGGCGGGTAATCAACGCGCCATTCAGGAAGCCGCACAACGCGCCCGCCGCCATCCCCGCCAGCGTCCCGACGAACATCGCCCAACCGCCCATCGCGATTGCCGCGCCGCCGGAGATTTGGCCCCAGGAGGCGCCGGAGAGCGCCAGCATCACGATGGAGCCAAGCATTCCGCACATTGCCAGCATCGAGCCCACCGAGAGATCAATGCCCGCCGTGATGATCACGAAGGTCATTCCCGCCGCGATGATCCCGTTGGCGGCGGTGCTGCTCAGCACATTCTTGAAGTTCTGGAAAGTCAGGAAGGTATCCGGCTCCAGAAACGCCCACAGCGAAATGATGAAGAACAGCGATGAAAACGGCAACAGTTGTTTGGCGAACTTGTTCATGATGGTAAATTTGGAAAAAGAAAACCGAAAATTGTTTTTCCACGCAGGGCTGACTTGCAAGCTATTCAAGCTAAGCCCTCTCCGCAGATGGGGTTGGGGAGGCGGGGGAAGGGAAAGAGGTTCAGCCTCTTTGCCCTTCCCCTGCAACGCAAAGCGCCCTGGGGAAGGTGGGGCTTGGGGCGGGAGGGGCGACGCACGCAGTGCAAGTCCCTCCCGCCCCAAGAACCTAAACGGCGGCGAAGTGCATCACTTCCTCGGCGGTGGCCTTGGCGACCAGGAGGTCGGCGGTGAGGCGGCCCTCGCGCATCACCAGCACGCGGTCGCACATCCCCAGAATCTCCGGCAGTTCGGAGGAAATCATCAGGATGGCCTTGCCGGAAGCGGCCAGGTCATTGAGCAATGCGTAGATTTCGGCCTTCGCACCGACGTCAATGCCGCGCGTTGGCTCATCCACGATCAGAAATTCAGAATCAGCCTGCAACCACCTTGAAACCAACACCTTCTGTTGATTTCTACCAGAGAGCGACGAAGCCGGGTCCTCCGGATCGCGCCATTTCAGACGCATCTTCTTGCCAAGCGCCAGGCACTCCTTTCGTTCCCGTGCCAGCGAGAGAATTTTCCCCATGTCGAGGCGTTCGTAGTTCGGCAGGGTAATGTTCCAACTGCAGGGCAGTTCGGTGCACAGGCCAGTCCGCTTGCGGTCCTCGGTCAAAAAGCCGATGCCCGCCGCGATGGCCTCGGTGGGATTCCGCACGGAGAGCTTCTCGCCATGCAGCAGACACTCTCCGGAAAGCAGCGCATCGATGCCGAAGATCGCCTGCGCGGTCTCGCTGCGGCCAGCGCCGACCAGCCCCGCCATCCCGACGATTTCGCCAGCACGCACTTGGAAGGACACGTCGTGGATGTGCTTGGTCGTCAAGTGCCGTGCCTCAAAAACCACCTCGCCTGGTTTGGATTCACGGGGCGGATAGTATTGCGAGAGTTCGCGTCCAACCATGTGCTTGACCAGCGTGTCCACCGTGAGTTCGGCGGCTGGGGCGCCGAAGACCACCGCGCCATCCCGCAGCACGCAGATGTCATCGGCGAGAGCAAGGACTTCCTCCAGACGGTGGGAGATGTAGATAATGGTGATGCCCTGCGCCTTGAGGCGGTGGATAATCTGGAAGAGCGTGGCGGCCTCGCCCTCGGAGAGCGCGGAGGTCGGCTCGTCCATCACGATCAGCCGGGCGCCAGAGAGCATCGCCTTGAGCAGCTCCACCAACTGGCACTGACCAGGCGAGAGTTCCGCCACCGTGGCCATCGGGTCAAGCTGGAAGTGATTCGCCTCAATCAACTCGCGGACCTTCTGAATCTCCGCGGCGGTGTCGATGCATTGGAACGGACCACCACGCAGGGGCTCCCGCCCCAAAAAGACATTCTCATAGACGGTGAGGTGCCCCGCCAACTCCACTTCCTGATAGAGCATCGAGATTCCCGCCTGCAAGGCGTCCTTCGGACCAGAGAAATGCTTCTCCTTTCCATCCAGGAAAATCTTCCCGCCGTCCGGCTGATAGACACCAGAGAGCACCTTCATCAGTGTGGACTTGCCCGCGCCATTCTCGCCGCACAACGCGCAGACCGTCCCGCGACGCACCGCGAAAGTCACGTCCGACAACGCCGTGACGGGTCCGAAACGCTTGGTGATGCCCTCCATGCGGAGGAAAAACTCGGTGGTGTTCTGGGACATCTGGGACATCTGGGACATCTGGGACATCTGGGACATCTGGGACAACTGGGACAACTGGGACAACTGGGACCTCTGGGACAATTGGGACGTCAGGGCGGGACGTCAGACGACAGACTTTTAAACTTTAACCTTTTCCCTTTAAACTTTAAACTTTCCTAAAGTCCAAGTGCTGCGGCATGGGTCTGTTTCTTCGCAGCGACATTCTCGATGGTGACCACCATGCTGGGCACGGGGATGTCGCGGGCCGGTTTGCCGCCGTTGAGGAGCTTCACCGCCGTCTCCACCCCCAGGTAGCCGATTTGCAGGGGATCCTGCACGATGAGTCCCACGCAGGAGCCGTCCTCAATCGCCTGCACCAGCAGAGAGTCCGAGTCAAAGCCGACATATTTGATTGTCCCGGCCTTCCCTTGCGCTTGGATGGCCTTGTAGGCGCCCACCGCGCTGGGCTGATTCACCGCGAAAACGCCTGTGGTCTGGGGGAAGCGGCTCAGGAGGTCGCTGGTCTTCTGGCGGGCACCCTCGACCGTGCCGTCCGTGTAGTCCTCGGCGAGAATCGTGATGCCAGGGAACTCCTTCGCGAGCGTCTCGCGGAAGCCCCTGGCGCGGTCGTCGGTCGAAGCGGAGTTCGGCACATACTTGATGAGCAGCACACTGCCCTGCCCGCCCATCGCCTTGCCCAGAAGCCGTGCGGCGTCCGCCCCGCCGGCGAGGTTGTCGGTGGCGGCGAAGGCGTCATAGATGTCGGTGTCGGCGGCGGAGTCGATGATCACGCAGGGAATGCCCTTCTCGTGGACCTCCTCGATGGGGCGCACCAACGCCTTGAAGTCATTGGGGCCCAGCACCACGGCGTCCACATTCTGCACCAGCGCGTCGCGCACCGCCTGGATTTGCTTCTCGCGGTCCGTCTCGGTCTCCGGGCCATTCCAGCGGATCTCCACGCCATACTCCTCGGCGGCCTTCTCGGCCCCCTGGCGCACCACATCCCACCACATGTTGATGGTGCCCTTCGGAATCACCGCAATCACCGCCTTGCGACGCCCAGCCGGACCAGCCGCAGTCTGCGGACTGCGGACTTTCTTGATGACGCCCAGGACTAACAGCACGGCCGAAACGACCAGCAGCACGGTAAAGAAGAGATTTTGCTTGTTCATAAATGCGATTTTGCCAAAGAGTGGGGAAAAAAGTCCGTTCCTATAATATTATCCCACGCGATAATTTCGCACGCGCCACATACAATTTTCCCCTTGCCTGAGCGGGCAAGGAGGTAAAGGCCAATGTTCATTTGGATCATCATAAAAATCCGGATTGACCTCCACCGACAAAAAAATGCAGGCATCCGGTGGCCGGATGCCTGCGTGTCGTTGACGCTAACAACGTCTAGTCTCAACTGACCTGTGACGTTGCGACATGCGTTAGCCCACGCATACCGCAAGGCATTTCTGCCGTCAGTCTTGAAACTATTCTTATATGCCACGGATGACGGCTTTTACAAGCCACCCGCCGAAATTTCCGGGAGGTTTTCCATCTAGTGCGGCATCTCTTAAATCGCTCCATTTTCGTGTCCTTTTGGGGCTTTTGGCGCAAATGTTTCCTTTTACATAGCCACTATGCGCGGTCGCATTTGCGCCAAACTCCCTCCCGAATGCCTACGAAGCTCTACCCGGATTCCCGAGAACTCGAAAAGGGAAAGGTCAAAGACGCCAAGGACAAATCCCGGAAAGCGTGTGAAACAAATCCATTCCCCCTCTGCAGGGGACATCTCTTTTTAGAAACGGCTTTTAAACGACTTCCGTTCCTGTTGCGCGCGCTGCTTGGCCTCTCGCTTCAACACCTCCGGGTTGACTCGCCTGACGATGAAGCCGACCTCGATGTCATCCAAAGACAGCTCATCGATGGGGACGGCAGTTGAGGTCTTCGTTCCAGGTCTCTCAATCTGGATTCTGCCGATGACCTCTCCCTCTTCACCCAGCGACTCGCCAGTATCAGGATCGACCATCTCTTCGTCATCAATTTCCATCACCTCGAAGATCTCTCCTTCGTTGACTTCCTCTTGGGTCATATTGATAGTCACGCTCTTTTTCCCGACTTTGACGACCTTGGCTGGGTAAGCATGCTCGCGGAGCGCATCCACCACCAAAGCGGCCGCATTGTCAATGGCATCCCGTTCAATCTGCTCCTGCCAGTTGCCACCTTGCGTCGTCCCCTCGGTCACAATCTTGGAAGTGGTCCCAACGCCCGTGACCTGCTTTGACACCACAACTTCTCCAGTCTCGGCATCCGTAATCTTCAACTGAATTTCGACTTTGGCAGTCATTTTGGAACTGGTGACATCCGCAGATGCGCCAACGGCGGCATCCCGTCCGAAGAACAGGATTTTCCCGTAGATGACAAATCCGGCGGCCTTGAGTTTTCCACTTTCGGGAGCCGCAGGGTCCTCGGCATCGGTCACGCCGGAATCCAGCAAGCGCTGCTCGCTAAGCGCATTTTTCAATTGCTCCCGTTCAAGAACTTGAAACTTCCGCGTGCCAATCACGCGGTGTTGGATTCGTGAGCGGAGAGTCTCAAATTGGTTGGCACTGACATCGGCATTGCTGTCGAATTTGTCAATGACAACAAACATTCTCGCCTCCTGTGCAACCGTTTCATGCACCAGCATGAAAGAACAGATGACAGCTAGAACGACCGCAAAATTCAGATGGTAGAACAATCTCGTTTTCATGGTTTTTCTCTTGGTTTTTCTGGTGTTGCTTCCCGGAGTTTCCAGGCAAATTACAAGTCATCCATGTCCAATGGAATTATGCCAGAATCGCACAGGCGATAAACTCCGCCCTGCTTCTCCACAATGGCCTTCACACGCCGTATTCCCACACGCCTGAACTTGTATCGCAAATCGACCGTCACCTGAATGCGACCATTGTCCAGTTGAACATCATCAACTACAATGTTCTCATCCACAATTCCGCCATTGTATTCCTTGTCAGCCTGGAAACGTTTGACGAACTTTTCAACGGTCATCTTCTGGCGGTACTGTGGCGTCATCGCCCAGTACATGCGCACGTAGTCTCCATCTTTCCAGGCCTTGCAGAAATAACGGACAAGACGACGGGGCTCGGCCGCATCCAAAGCCGGAGGTTCGGGAGGCTGCGGTTCCTTCTCATCTTCCTCCTTCTTCGTTTCCCGCACCTCGGGCTGTTGTGCCGGTTGCGCGGCAGAGGCGGCCGGCTTGGAAATGCGGATGACAATTTCCTCCACCACGCTCTCCTGCTTCTGACTGGATGTCTCCTCTGCCGGCAAGGACAGATTTGAGAATGCCAGCACACACAAGACAATGACAAGAATGATTCTCATGCGTTTTTCCTATTTTACCAGACCTTTAATGAATCCACGTTGAAGGCATCCTGCAATCTCATCCGATTCGACTGGTCTTCCTGAATCCCGACATAGTCGCCACGCTTTACATGGACTTTCTCGAAATCAAAGACCTCGACCCATGCAGATTGCGCTTCGACCTCAATGACGCGTCCCTTTCCGACGACATTCTTGTCGCGGGTCGCCCCAGCGATAATGGCGGAATTGTCGATGAATTCATAGAATTCGACTTCCACTCCCTTGACCAGTCCATAATTGGTGCCCATCGAAATGCGCGCCACCTGGCAATTGCCACGGGTCTGAACAACACGCGCGGGCGGCGCAAATCTGCTGCCGAGAGTCTGAGCAAAGCCTTTGACACACTCCTGTCCGGCCAATGCCAGCTTGCTCAAAACCTTGCTTTCTTCGACACCCTTATAGTCTTTGGAGATATTCTTCGTCAGAATCAGACGACGGGTCGCCATCTCGTAGAAGCGGAAATCCACACTCAATGAAACCGTGTAGGAGTAATTCGTCTTCCCCTCGCGATTCTGCACTGCCACTTTGTCCACTTTGACGGCATTCATCTTCGCCGTAATCATATAATCCGCCGGAACAATCAGATCTTCCTCAAGATCTTCACCGGCAAACAGGTTCTCCTGCTGCAAGGCACTTAGGTTCGAACGCTCCACAACCTGGAAGAACGCAAAAGCCGACAAGGCCTCGGTAAGTTGCGAGTCAATCGTTTTGGCCACCTCGCTGTATTTAGCATAGTCTCCTTGGGAGACCACCACGGCGACCGTGTCCTTGCGTTCCTCCATCTGTTCCATCGCGCCTGCTTCATCAACATAGATGGCGTTATCACGTTCCATCAGGCTCAGCGTCTCCGGCTTGGGAGTGGTGCATCCTGAAAGAAGCAAAAAGCAGAAAGCCACAGCGGAAAAGTAGTACAATTTCATTTTCATCGTGTTTGATTTCCTTCCAGTGTTGTTGGGTTGCCTCCGACAATGCGATTTTTCCCTTTTACTAATCGAAATCCTTTGTACCTTAAAAAGCCAAGAAAGTCCCAAGAAGCGATGATGTCGAATCGTCTTCCTCTGTCGCAACTGTCGATTTCCTGCCGGCTCGGCTCAAAACGATTATGATTGGAATTTTGAGGGAAATTCACATGATTATGGATGAATGGGTTTTAAGGAATGCTTGGCTCAAAAAACAAAAAAAAGAGCATCACGATTCCCGTGGCACTCTGAGGTTTAGGACGACCTGCACAAAAGCACGGAAGGCGTGATGCCCAATGGAGCGTGCTTCCCCAGCGCTGTATCCCGTTAGTGCATGGAACAGGCTGGGAGTGCTTTCGTGCGATCAGAAGGTCCTAATTTCAGAGTGCCACGAAACACTTCACCCGACGGATTCCGTCGGGGATATGGATGGATGTGATGAGGATTCTGGCTTGGCAAGACGCGCAATGCGCGTCCATAACTCCTTGACTTGAAGTTTATTAGAAGCGAAAATCAAAAACTAGTCAGGCGGGGTGTGATGCAGTTTCCCGCCGGGGACTGGCGATTATGCAAACGAATGTACTATACACCATGTTTCGGGAAAAAGTGCTATGACGTAAGTAAAAAACGAAGGCTAGAAGGGCTAGCTCTAGAAAACCGTCCGCCCGGACAAGGATGAGTTGTCCAGGCGGGCGGGTGCCCCCGTGTCAGATGAAATGTCCTAATTCCAGAGTGCCACGAAAGCGAAGCCAGGCTCGGGTTTGTTTCAACCGGCGGGCCTTGTCTTTTAAACTCTATTGGCAGCCAACCCCGCGAATCTTTCACCGGAAGCGAAAAAACTTGTCTTTTCAAGTCTCGCCTGGTCATCATACCCCAAACACATCCGCGCCAGCCTGAATTGGCACATGGCTTTCACGCAAACCTGCCATCAGGCATTAAATTATTTTCCCGCCCTCAAACAGCGGGCATTCCCCCCTTCAGCCATGTCCACGCCCGTCAAAAACACTTCCTACGGCATATAAGCGACTTCGCAAGCTGCGCAGTTTTTTGACATGACATATTAATTGCCAATTCAATCAGATATGACCTACACCACCAACCACACGCTGTTGCAGAAGTTGCGAATGGGGGACGAAATGGCGTGGTTCCAGTTTCGGGAGTTCTATCGTCCGCTCATCGCCCGACGGGGGATGGACTACGGACTGAATGTCCAGGAGGTTGATGTACTGATCCAGGATGTGCTTTTGGCTTGCCACCAGGAGCATGTCCTGGAGAACTATGACCGTGAGCGCGGGCGGTTCCGGGACTACCTGCGCACCGTCACCAGCCGTCATGCATCAAGGTTGCTTGCCGCCAGGCCGGCCACCTTGAGTCTGGAAAGCGTTCAGGAGTCGCTGGAGACCGACGAGCTGGAGCAGGCATGGGAGGCGGAATGCCAGGAGTTTCTTCAGCAGAAGGCGTTGGAGGAACTCCGCAATACCTTGGACGAAAAGACCTACATGGCCTTCGAGATGCATGTGCTCAACAAGCGCCCTGCCGCCGAGGTGGCGGCCATCCTCGAAATGACGCCCAACCAAGTCTATGTGATTCGCACGCGCACCACCGAACGGCTCAAGGAGATTGTCGAGCGGCTGCAGCGGGAAATCTGAGGCGTAAAAATACATGATGCTTTTCCCGGATGACATCTTCGCTGGCTGCAAAGTCCGTTGCCGATGCGGGCACGGCACCTATGGGACGGTCTATCTCGCCGAAGAGGCCACGGGACGGCTGGTGGCCCTGAAGGTATTCGACTCTTCGGAGGCAGGCGACCGCGAACTGCATGGCATCCGCAACTACATGCGTCTTCCGGGGAATGCGCCGTCACTAATCGTCATCCACCATACCGGCATCGAAAAAGGCCACTTCTTCTATCTGATGGAGGCCGCCGACAACGCCGCAGAGACACCCGGCGAGTATCTGCCTGACACCCTCGCCCTCCGGATGGCACGGCAGGGCCGCCTGCCACTCGACGAAGCCCTTGATATCTGCCGGAAACTACTGGACGGGCTGGAGCTTATGCACCAGGCCGACCTCCTGCATCGGGACATCAAGCCGGAGAACATCCTCTTTGTCCACGGACAGCCCAAGCTGGGCGACCCAGGCATGGCCGGCGACTTCGCCCACACGCTCTCGGTCGCCGGAACCCTCGGCTTCATCCCGCCCGAACTCTTCAACGCTACCACAAAGCCCTCCCCCACCACGGACATCTATGCGCTGGGCAAAGTCCTCTACTGCATGGTGACCGGAAATCCACCAGGGCAATACCCCTCCATGCCCGGCGACCTGCCAACCGCAACCATGCTCCGGCTCTGCCTCCCACTGACCAAACTCTGCGCGACGGCACCAGGTACAAGGTGCCAGGATTGCCAGGCAGCACGCCAGATGCTTCAGGAAATCACCACCCGCCAACGCTGGTTCACACGCTTCCGCAGACGCCTGAAATGGGACTATAAATATAGGTATAAAATATTGCTTATAAATATATCAATATTTATTTTACTCATTTTTTCCGCCTTTGGTGTCGTCTGGATGTGTCAACCGCGCCCCAAAGCCGTGGCATTGGCACGTCAGCAACCCATCCAGACCGATGACGACTTGCAGGAAAGCCTGGCACAATATGACCTGCGGGCGGAGGCGCTCCAGAGCCAGCTTGATGCCTTGGGCGAGGGTGCCTTCGACCTTCCAGCCCGTCTGCAGAACATCCGCGCCCTGGCCGCCACCCAGCGTCACGAGGCGCGGCAGTTGCTACACAAACTGGACCAGGAACTTTCTGGGATTGCCTTCAAGTATCTACCTACCAAAAATTTCTATTCAAGTTCTGACATGCCGGACAACTTTGCGTTCGTCGCCCAGCTTTTTGGCGACATCGCCTCGCCGCTAGGCGTCTGGTATCTGCAGCCCAAAATGCGACAGGGGCTTCAGGAGATGGCCGAGGGCATGTCGCAGTTGCTGGTGTCCTTGTCGCCACTGGTATCCCTCCAGCTGGGGAAAGACCTCCATTTCCAGCAGCAGCCTGAATTCCGGATGAAATTCGTGCCGCCCGGTGCCTTCCACTCGCCGACCACCCGCCAAACCGAATGTATCAACTACCCCTACTGGATACTGGAGACCGAGACGACAGTCCAGCTCTTCGAGTTTTATCTGGGTTCGCGCCCTCGCCTGGACGCCTCCAATACAATGCCCGCCACCCAAATCAGCTGGAACGAAATGCTAGCCTTCTGCCAAATCCTCACCACCCGGCTGCAAAAGGAGATCAATCTCCCAAACGGCTATGCGCTACGCCTCCCCACCGAGGCCGAATGGGAGTTCGCCGCGCTCGGCGGTCCCACCGGCCGCCTCCCCACCCCGAAGACATTGCCTACGGACTCCAGTATCGCCGATGCTCACTCAGGCACCCCAAACCAGCTCGGGATATTCCAGCTGGACGGCAATCTCTCCGAGGTCATCGGCACCGCTTACCCCGGCCACGAGCCGGCGGCTGGCTACGCCATTCTCCGTGGCGCGAATTTCCAGTCAAGCCAAACGGACATCACGCCCCGCGCCACCATGCGGCTTGACCAGACGACGCTGGACACCATCGGCTTCCGCTTCGTCCTCGCGCCGACCGAAGAGGACTACTTCGAGAAACGTCGGTTTCAAGAGAGTCCGCAGACGCTATGACGGCGCTTCAGGGGGGCATTGATTGCCCACGAGGGGCAACTCAAGTTTTCCCCGAATGCCCAAGCCATCCTCGTGGAACTGAAATAAGGGGAACTCGCTCGCAACGAGCGGGACGGCGGACGTCAGACGGCGGACGTCAGGCGGGACGGCGGACGTCAGGGGCGGGACGTCGGACGTCGGACGTCGGACGTCAGGCCTTCTACAAATTCGCCACGGCGGCGTTGATGATTTCCGTGGCGGCGTTCTGGGCAGCCGAGTCTATATCGGGCTGGACCTCGTAGCCGCCGTGCTCAAAGCACTCCGGCATCGGCACATAGCCAGAGCGCGACTGCGCCAGCTCAATCACGAAAGTATATTTGCATGGGCTGGCCGCACGGATGGCACGGCTGATGCCGTTGAAGGGCTCGCCAGGGAGACTCGTGAAGGCGACCTGCTTGCCGATTTTGATGGAGGTCAGGCGACAGCTGTGCGAGGGCGTGCTCTTCTCCTGGCAGTCCAATGCGCGTCGGGCGAAATACCGCAGGGCGGCGGGGACCTTGTTGGCCAGATCCTGGCTCTCGAAGTCGCCCTCTTTCGGAATGTCTGGCACCGTCGCCAAGATATGCTTCGCCTCCGCGACCTCCGCGTCCGTCAGCCGACGATGCGGGATGACCACGGTGGCATTCTTAATCTCCACCGGCGCCTCCTCGACGGGCTCCAGGTGGTCCAGCGCGTCCAGCACGATGCGGGCGTAGCCGCGGCCGATGCGCACCGCCTCGGCGTAGCTGGACTGGTTGATCTTCTGATGGAAGTCGAAGTGGTTGATATCGCCTGAGGCATCGTCCACCACCAGCACGGGCAGACTTGACTTGAGTTCGTGCTGAATCTCCTGGGCAAAGCGTCCATACCAATCGGCCGAGACGATATTGCCGCCGATGGTGTCGCCGTGGTTGCCGATATTCGCGATGATCGCGGCCGTCCGTCCGCCCTGCACCACCTTTAATATATTGATAGTACGGTCGAACTCGCTCTCCGGCTTGTCGATGTCGGGGTTGCCCCAGCCCGGATTGGTGATGAGCGTGCCGTTCTTCATCCAGTAGCGGCGCACAAAAGCATACGGGTTGTTATAGACCGCGCCGACCTCCAGCTGGGCGGGCAAGAGGTTCATCGTCGCGCGGCGCAACGCACGCACCGCGCCCTCCACAATCTCGTCGAAGGCGAATTTCTCCAGGGGCGACAGTTCCTCCACCGCCCCTTCCATCGTGCAGCCCGGCGAGGTGTGGGAGTGCGTGGCCGAGATAATCAGGCCCTGGAGCAGTTCCTTGCCGAACTCGGCCTCCAGCCGTCCATAGAGTGCATCAAAGAGCGACTTCGGCACTTCCTCCAGGTCGAAGGTCATGAAGCCGAACTGCGTGCCCTGGGACTCCAGCCACACGACCTTCACCATCAGGTCGTCGTACATCCCCTCGTTCGGGCGCTCGTTGAAGTATCCCGCCAAACCGACCCCCACGGGCGGGGTGATGATTTCCTGTGCGTAACCGACTTTGAACATGGTGATTCCTCCTTGTCAAAAGCAATTCCTTTACGCCTTCATCAATTCGCCAAGCAGGTCAGAGACGCTCATGAGGTAGCGTGGCAGATGGAAGAAGGTCTTCCACTTGCCGCCCTTGAGGAGATGCGTCGGCTCGCCCTGACGGTTCAGGTAGGCGAACCACTCGCCGTATTGCGGATCGGCGAAGTGGCCGAAGCTGTAGCGGTCGATCTTGTCGAACCACTCCAGGAAGGTCTCGTCGCGGGAGATCACATACGAGAGCAGCGCGGTGGTGGCGGCCTCGTTGTGGACCCACCAGAGCTTCATGTCCGCCTGGAGTTCCAGATGCGGCTTGCCCAGCGCGTCCATGAAGTAGAAGAGCCCCTCGTACTTCTGGTCCCAGCCGAACTCCAACGTGCGTTTGACGATAGCGAGAATCTTCTCGTTGTGCTCGGTGCGGCCGGCCTGCCGCAGATAGTTGAGCAGAAAGCCCATCGCCTCCAGCGTATGACCGGGGTTGAGCATGCGTCCCTGGCAGGAATCCAGGTCGAACGAGCCATCCTCGCAGACATTCTCGAACATCAGTCGCAGGTCGGGGTTCCAGAACTTCTCGAGCACGAGATCCACCGTGCGATCCGCGTCCGCCTGATACTCGTCATTGCCCAGGCAGTTTTTCATCACGAGGGCGAGGTTGGCGATCATCATGAACATCCCGAAGGACTGGTAGACGGTCTTGGCGGGCATCGCCTTGTTCCAGCGTCCCGCGGGATTGCCGGAATTCACGCGCTTGAGGTAGTTGCGCATCGCGGAGTTCGCCTCGTCCGCATACGGCTGCTCCTTGGTGGCGCGGTAGAGTTCGGCCGCGCCCATGGCGGCGAAGCAGTCCGAGAAGACATTGTATGGCGCGATGACCGGCTCGCCCTGCTGATTCAGCGCGAAGTAGTACGAGCCGTCCTCGGCCTTGCCGTGCTTCGTCAGGAAGTCGTAGCCCTGTTTGGCAATCTCCAGAAACTGCGGCTGAGAATAGCGCGAGGAATACAGCGCCGCGAACATATAGACGATGCGCCACTGCATCCACATGTATTTCGTGGTGTCATAGACGCTGCCGTCGCGGTCGAGGCTGGTGAAGTAGCCCCCGTACTGCTTGTCAATGGCGTGGTTCTCCCAGAAGGGGATGACATCCTTGGTCAGCGTATCGTCGTAGCGCTGGCGAATTTTGGCAAAATCCAAATTCATGAGAAAGGTTAGAGGTTAGAGGTCAGAGGTCAGCAGGGGGATGGGGTAGCGCCCCCGTAGAATTGTAGTGGCTACTTCTTCCTGCGAATCACGCGGGAGTCCTGCGAGCCATTTTTCTTCTGTCCCTCCGGGGGGACAGTAATTTGCCGAGTGGTCATCTTGGAAGTGTCGATGCTACCGCCGAGCGCCCGGTCATTGCCGCTGCCGGAGATGCTGGAACGGATTACCAGTTCGGGGGCCAGCACCACGGGATGAACATCCAGCCGCTTCCAGCACTCCTCGTATGCAGCGACATCTTCCGGCAGGGGAGCAAAACGCCCATCGTTTCCCTTGCCAAGCGCGGAAATCAGTTGAAGACGCGCGAACAATTGGGTGACCTGACCGTTCATCGTGAAGCCATAGTCCGCCAGATTATCGCGGTAGAAACCGACATACTCCTTGGGATGCGGAAGCGCCGATGCGGCGGCGGCCGTCATCTCCGCCTGTTGCGCAAAGACCGCCAGCGGCCAAGCCTCGTTGAGCAACGCAGAGGCATCCTGGTCATGTCTGCCTTGCCGGTAGACCGCCTCGGCGACAATCCCGACCAGCCACAGGCGTTCGGCAGAATAGGTCATCGACGGGATATCCGTCGTCGCCCCGAACATATCGGGAAGAAATGGTCGCTTTTCCAGTCCGTTGGTTGCCGCCATGCCCAGCTTCACCAGTTGAGCCAGATGTTCCGGGTTGGTCTCCGCATCCTGAGCCAGAAATTCCGCCAGCCAAGGTGTCAGCGGATATTCACCGGCAATGTTATCCGCCAGCGCGAGCTCCGCTATCGCATTTCGCAACATCAGCACTTTTGCGGCCAGATTGAGCTTTGCCGAGGCCTCGGGGAAAAGCTCCAGATGACGACTCATCGCCATCCCGCAGAGGCTGGCGATTTCCATGCGCAATTCGAAACCGGGCTGCCAGTCCAGCACCACTTGTGCATCAGGATAGGTCAGCGCCGCCACAAACTCGCCATTTGGCTGGATCTGCGTCAGGAGATAATTCATCAGCGGAGTCAATTCCGCACGACATGCCACCGCCGTGGCGTCGTCATCCGGAAGAACCCGGCAGAGTTCGGCAAGGGCAAGATAGGCGTTGGCAGTGGCTTCAAGCTCCATCAGCCGCCGCGAAATCTCCATCTGGCTACCCCTCTCGTAGTCGCTCTCGACGCTTTCGTCCTCCACCACCGCCGCATAAAGGCGCTGCGAGGCAGGTTTGCGAGTCGCGGTCGAGTTCATGAAATCCGGTCCCAGCTCGCCTGGATCGAAATGCTTGATGGACTTGAGGACTGGCTTCACCGCCGCACGAGCCGCCGTCAAGAGTTCCCTGCGGTCAGCACTGGCAAGCCCAGTCAAAAGTGCCGTGCGAGCCAATGCGACCACCAATTGCGACTGGTCCCAGACCGCCGCCTTGCCATCCGCTCGGGACGCCACCCATTCCAGAAATGGACGCTCGTATTTGCCATTCTCGTCCATCATCCCGCCAAGCCGTTTCGCCAAAGCCAGCGCACTGCCCTGGAGGTCCTCCATCTGCTGGTTCACCGGATGGCCTCGGAAGAGCCGACAGGCGGTGTTCGCGTCGGCGTAGTAGCTGTCGCTTTCAAAGATGCTGACATTGAAGCCGGTGGAGGCAGCGCCCATCTTCGTCCAGAGTTTCCACGCTCCCCACAATCCGCTCTCGGCAATGAAATTCGACACTGCTTCAATCGAGAGCTGGTGTTCCGGCGTCGTCAGGCACCGCCCCATCAGCTGCTCTGGCGTGAATGCGAAAGCCGCCACGGGGTCGAAGGCGATGCCCACCGCGCTGGTCAGAAGCAACCGGGACTTCGCAATCACGAAATCCTTGACTGGCAGTGTCGCCTGCACGACATCCAAGCGCAGCGAATCCCACGCCAGCGGATTGGCGAGCTTCTTTCGGAAATTCTCAGGCAACGGCACTTTCAGCAACGGATTCGGCTTGGCCTTCCGGCGCTGTTTTTCCGTCATATTCTCATATTCCTCTTTTGCACGCGCGACCTGCCCTTCCAGCTCGGCCTTGATCGCCTCCGCATATTCCGGCTCACGCTTAGCGACGATCGCCAGCAACCGCCCTAGCGCATCCTTGAAGGAACTGCCGGATGCATAGTAGGTACGGCCTGGATAAATCCCATCGCCCAGCGTGAGAAATAGCACGCGCGGCGTGGCGTCATCATACGAAATGCTGGCCAGAATCTCCTGCACGGACTTCCTGGCCAGCATGCCGGCGCGCAATTGCTTTGTGAGTTCGATGCCCTGCTCCGCCGTCAGCGCGGCGGGTTGCTTGACATCATCGAACCAGACCTCCGTCTCAGTCACCATTGGCGCAGGTGGCTGCTTCTTTGCCGCCAGGAGCGGAAAGGAACATACGACAGCCAAGACCAGTGTGATGAATCTGCTATAGGTCATTTTCGCTCCTTTCGTTTTTCTTGCCGCGCCGGAG
>JAFZWH010000027.1 GCA_017617415.1 Victivallales bacterium
GCGAAGTGGGACTACACCGTCTTCCACGAGGTCGTCTATTGCGGATACGGCGAACCCACCGAGCGGCTGGATGTGTTGTTGGCCAGCGCCAAGTGGCTCAAGGAGAGTCATCCGGATGTCCATGTCCGGGTGAACACCAACGGTCTGGCCGACCTCATCGCGGGTGAACCCACGGAGGCGCGTTTCACAGGCGTGGTGGACACTCTCTCCATCAGCCTGAACACCTCCGACCCCGCCGAATACCTCGCGGTCTGCCGTCCGAAATTCGGCGAGGTGGCCTACCCCGCGATGCTGAAATTCGCCGAAACCGCCAAGCAGTATGTTCCTGATGTCGTGATGACTATCGTGGACTCGCCCGTCACCACGCCGGAGAACCAAGCCAAATGCAAAGCCATCTGTGAAAGGCTTGGTGTACGGCTACGGATTCGGGCATACGAGGCAAAGTAAGTCACTTCGTTTCATATTGCGGCCCCCCCTTGCGGGATTGCGTCCCACCCCTGCGCCACCTAACGCAGTTGTACTTAGAATTGGAATTATATTAGGGTTGTTTACCAACCCTGCGCATGCGACGATGGGCATTCTCTTCTTCAGCGACCTGCATGGCAGTGCCCAGGCGGTTCCGTTCCTCCGGCGGCAAATCGACCTTCTGCGCCCGGAGCGCATCGCCTTCCTCGGCGACAGCCTTTCGCCAGAGCGCTCGCCCGCCGCAATCGCGTTCCTCAACTCGCTGGCCGACCGCATCACCGCAGTCGCAGGAAATTGCGATGGCGACCGCGAACAGGCCGCCCTGCTCTTCCCGCTCCACGAGGACTACGCGCTGCTGAATGTGCCGCCGCACCGTTTCTTCCTCACCCATGGCGACCGCTGGAGTCCCTCGCGGCTCCCGCCCGCCGGAATGGGCGATGTCTTCTGCTTCGGGCACTCGCATGTCCCGATGCTCCACCGCCTCTCGGACGGGCTCGTGCTCTTCAACCCCGGCTCCTGTGCCCTTCCGCGCAACGCCCTCGGACCAACCTTCGGGTTCTTCAACGGCGAAGAACTCCAGCTCCGCGAAGTCCCAACCGGAGAAATCCTTTCCACACTTGCAATAAATCCATCAACTCATTAACCACCAAAACATCATGTCTAACGTAGAAGCGCTCAAGAAAGCCACCTGGTTCAAAGGCCGCAAAGGCCCTGTCCTCCTCGTCATCATGGACGGCGTGGGATTTGGAAAATACGCCGACGGCGACGCGGTTGCCGCCGCCACCAAACCGAACCTGGACTGGCTGATGGCCAACTGCCCCGTCACCAAACTCAAGGCGCATGGCGTGGCGGTGGGACTGCCCTCCGACGCTGACATGGGCAACTCCGAGGTCGGCCACAACGCCATGGGCGCCGGGCGCGTCTTCGACCAGGGCGCCAAACTGGTCTCCAACTCCATCGCCAATGGCAAGATGTTCGAGGACACCGGCTGGAAGGACATCGCCGGCAATGTCCTCCAGAACCACTCCACTCTCCATTTCATTGGACTCTTCTCCGACGGCAACGTCCACTCCCACATCGACCACCTCAAGGCGATGATGGAACACGCCGCCGCCCAGGGCATCGACCGCATCCGCGTGCATATCCTCCTGGATGGCAGAGATGTCGGCGAGACCTCCGCGCTCGAATACGTCCTCCCCTTCGAGGAGTTTCTCAAGACCCTCCAGGCCAAGGGCTGTGACGCGCGAATCGCCTCCGGCGGCGGACGCATGTTCATCACTATGGACCGCTACAACGCCAACTGGGCGATGGTCGAGCGCGGCTGGAAGACCCACGTCCTCGGCGAAGGGCGACTCTTCCCTTCCGCGCAGAACGCCATCGAGACTCTCCGCAACGAGACCCACGCGATTGACCAGGACCTCGGCGCTTTCGTCATCGCGGACTCGGATGGCAAGCCCGTCGGCCCCATCAACGATGGCGACTCCGTGGTCTATTTCAACTTCCGCGGCGACCGCGCCATCGAAATCACCCAGGCCTTCGAGGGTGGCCCCGACTTCGCGCGCTTCGACCGCATCCGCGTGCCCAACGTCTGCTACGCGGGAATGATGCAGTACGATGGCGACCTCAAACTCCCCAAGCGCTTCCTCGTCTCCCCCCCCGCCATCGACCGCACCAGCGGAGAATACCTCTGCGCCACCGGACTGACCACTTTCGCCTGCTCCGAGACCCAGAAGTATGGTCACGTGACCTATTTCTACAACGGCAACAAATCCGGATACATCGACGAGAAACTTGAAAAATACCTCGAGGTTCCCTCGGACATCGTGCCTTTCGAACAGCGCCCCTGGATGAAAGGCGCTGAAATCACTGATGCGCTCATCGATGCCATCAAGTCCGGCAAATACAACCACTTGCGTTGCAATTTCCCAAATGGCGACATGGTCGGGCACACTGGCGTCTTCCAGGCCGTCCAAATTGGCGTCGAAGCCGTTGACCTCTGTATCGGACGCCTCAAGGCCGCCATCGACGAGGTCGGCGGAGTCATGGTCATCACCGCTGACCACGGCAATGCGGACGACATGCTCGAACATGGCAAGGACGGCAAGCCCAAGACCGACGCCTCCGGCAAGCCGAAGGTCAAGACCAGCCACTCCCTCAACCCCGTCCCCTGCATCATCTATGATCCGGGCTACCAGGGCGAATACGAGACGACTCTCCGCGAGGGACTGGGCATCTCCTCCATCCCCGCCACCATCATGAATCTCCTGGGTTACGAGGCCCCCGCCGACTACGACTTATCTGTCCTGTCGCCAAAGGCTTAGTTCAATGTTAGATTTCCCATGAGGGCATCGGGCGCACTCTCAAGGTGCGCCTTTCATGCACAATATAGCCAAATAAATTCGTTACGAAAATGTCTCGCATCCAGTTCACTTCCGAGCATGTCCTCATCGACGGCAAGCCTGTCCAACTCATTTCCGGTGCCATCCACTACTTCCGCGTCCCAGCGGAATTGTGGCGTGATCGCCTGGAGAAAGCCCTCCATTGCGGGCTGAATGCCGTGGAGACCTACATGCCCTGGAATCTCCACGAGCCCAAGCCGGGTGAATTCCATTTTGAGGACTTGCTGGACTTCGAGCGCTTCATCCGCCTGGCGGGTGAACTTGGCCTCTATGTCATTGTGCGCCCGGGTCCCTACATCTGCTCCGAATGGGATAATGGCGGCCTGCCGTTTTGGCTGACCGCCCAGCCAGGAATGGAACTGCGCCGAATGTATCCGCAATATATCAAAGCCGTGGAAAGATATCTGGCGAAAGTCCTGCCGATGCTCGCCCACCTGCAACTGGATCAGAATGGCCCCATCGTCGCCCTCCAGATTGAAAATGAATACGGCTCCTACGGGCATGACAAAAACTACCTGGCGACCTTGCGCGACCTCTTCCGCAAGCATGGTCTCACGGTGCCGCTATTCACCGCAGATGGCGGCGATGCGGATTTCTTCATCAATGGCGGAAATCTGGAAGGCACCCCCATTGCCCTGACCTTCGGGAGCCATGGATTGTCGGCTTTCGCCCGGGGCAAACGCCTGCGTCCGGACTCCCCCGCGATGTGCATGGAGTTCTGGAATGGATGGTTTGATGCCTGGGGCTGCGGAAACCACCGCACTCGTAGTCCCCAGGAGGTCGCCGACGAATTGGACGACATGCTGGGCGCCGGTGGCTCGGTCAATTTCTACATGTTCCACGGCGGCACGAATTTCGGCTTCACCAACGGCGCCAATGCCACGCCGGGGCTAAACGACTATGCGCCGCAGGTCACCAGTTACGACTACGACGCGCCACTCTCCGAATGCGGAGACCCCACCGAGAAGTATTTCAAAATCCAGGAGGTCATTCGGAAATACCGCCCGGACGCGCCGTTCGGAGACTGCCGTCCTGCCCCCAAGGCCGCCTACGGCAAAATCCCCCTGACCGCCACCGCGCCGTACTTCCCCAATCTGGATGCCGTCGCCAGCCAGCACGTCACCGCTTTGACGCCGCCCACGATGGAACAACTGGGCCAGGCCTTCGGCTTCCTCCACTACCGTACCCGCCTCGCTGGACCAGTCAAGAACGCCCCGCTCGCCTTGCGCGAGGTCAATGACCGCGCCATTGTCTTCCTCAATGGGAAATACTGCGCGACCATCTACCGCAACGACGCCCCTGCCCAGAAGGAACTCCCGCCCTTCGACATTCCCGCCGAAGGCATGACGCTGGATATCCTGGTCGAAAACATGGGCCGCACCAACTACGGGCCTCTGCTGGGCAAGGACCACAAGGGCATCGTCGGCTGTGTGACCATCGCCCTCCAACAGCAATTCGACTGGGACACCTGGTCGCTGCCGCTGGAGCCGCAACAACTCGACAAACTGGAATTCGGCGACTTTGACTGGAACAACGACCAACTGCCGGCGTTCCACCGCGCCATCCTGGAGATTGCCGACGAGCCTCGGGACACCTTCCTCATGCGCCCTGGCGTCAAAGGCCAGGTCTGGATCAATGGCCACAACCTCGGACGCTACTGGAACCTCGGTCCCACCCGAACCCTCTACGTGCCAGGCTGTTGGTTGAAGCAAGGCGCCAACGAGGTCATCGTCTTTGAACTGGAACACCTCGAACAGCCGTATCTGCGGTTCGACGACCACCTCGACCTGGGATGAACTGGCGAGAGTAATGCATTTTGATGACGCGGCCCCCACTACACCAAATTCTTGCCATGCAATTCCATCTCGCCATTCTCGCCATTCTATCCGCATTCCTGATGACTGGTTGTTCCCCCCATTCCCTTCCGAACTGGCTCTCCGCCCCAGCCGACCGTTCCACCGTTCCTGTCCTGACCTCTCAGCAGCGCGAGTTCCTCTTTCAGCCTCGGGAGGAGCGTGTGCGACGTTTTGTGGACGCCGATGAACGCCTCGCGCTGTCGAAGATTGGCGGCACGCCAGAGCCAGTCGTCTTGAAGTGGAATCCACCGGACACCCCGCCGGAAGAACTGCAAGCCGTCATCGAGGAATTGGATGAGCAGGGGAAGCCGCATCCAGCGCCCTATTTGGACATCACGATGCTCCCGGGCAATCTTGGCTGCGAAATCCGCAATTTCAAGGTGGACACGACCTACCGCTGGGGAGTCGGCTCCGCAATTGCGATGTTTCAATTGCCGCCATCCTACACCTTCCGTGCTGCCGACACGCCGCCCCGCCTGATGAAAGTCGGAGACATCCTGAATTTCCGCGATGCGGGCGGCTGGAAGACCATCGACGGCAAGCGCGTCCGCCAGGGGCTCGTCTATCGAAGCGCGGCCTACGCCCCCACCGATGCAAACTGCGACTGGCTGGTCAAGCGCCTCGGCATCCAGATGGAACTCGACCTGCGACTGCCTGAGGACGCCATACCCAACCCGCCGACTGGCTACCTCAATGTCTCCGGCGCGGACTATGCGCATATTGACGAAGAGTGGGGCCGCCAGCAATGCACCTCCGCCCTGCGGCTCTTCTTCGACCGCGCCAACTACCCCCTCCTCCTCCACTGTTCGGCAGGGCAAGACCGCACTGGCACCATCGTATTCATCATCAACGCATTGCTTGGAGTCGCCGAAGAGGACCTCTGCCGCGATTGGGAGGCCACCGCTTTCACCTTCCACCATCCGCAATACACCCACGAAACGCATTTCTATAAACTAATCAAGGTCTTCGACCAGTATCCAGGCGACACCCTGCGGGAACGCGTCGAGCAATATGTCTTTTCGCTCGGCTTCACGCCCGAGGACCTCGCCACGCTCCGAAATACTCTTCTGGAGAAGTAATTCTGCTTATCGTTCTGGCGGATAACGCCTCAACTCCTCCAGCACGGCTTCCATGGCCGGGTAGTTCGGGTGTTCATAGCCAAAACGCCTTTGCCGCTCCAAGGTCTCGCGGAAGAATTCCTTTGCCTCATCCTCCGGCACTTCGGAGCCCTGAATACGCTCGATTTCCGTCACGCAGGCCTGGAAGAGTTCCTGAGTGCGTTTTGCGCCAGATTCATAGCGCCGTCGATATAGAAAACTGGTGCCAAAAAGAAATTCGGCAAGCACACAACCCACCAGAAAGAACTTGAGCCAACGGGGACGTTTCTCCCGCACAAGCGTGACGATTCCCCAAAGCGCCGCCACGCCGACCGCCACTACGCAAGCCAGCCAGACCCACGACCAGGAGAAGGAGACCACCGGCAATGGGCGTGCCCATTTCGGCACGGTGTCCAGCAACCCCGTCCATTTTCGATACTGTGTAAGAAACGCATAGCCCTCGTGGATATTGGTATTGAGGGAGAATCACTGCTGTCCGATAAAAATCCTTGTGCCTTGCGCTACGCGCTGCGGGGGCAAGGGCGAAGGAACTGAGTTCCTTCCCCTTTCCCCCACACCCCTATCCCAAACCGCAGGGAATTTTATGCGGGACTGCCCGTGCCAACCGCAGTCTGGACGCCCAAAGTCCCCGCGAGGTGTCGGAATGTCAGCTCAGGGCTTCAGATGGTGAAACACGGTAGAGCCGGAAGATCCTTTCGGCATGGAAAAGATTTTCCCCGGACAGCAATGTAATTCATTAGGATATTACTAGCTAAATCGCTTCGCCACGCGAGCCAGAATGGGGGGGGTGATGTTCCATTCCGTGAGCACATCCAGGATGGTGTACCGGTTGCGAATCATCCCGGCCGCCAGCGTGGAGTATTCCAGCCACTCCGGGACATTCAGGCCAATCTCCTCAAAACTCGTCGGACAGCCCAGCAGCGCGAAACGCCGTTTGAGTTCCTCAAAAGGCAGCAATTGCCTCCGCAGTTTCTCGGCCAGTTCATCATGCTTGGCGTAAAGGAGTTCCTGGCGTTCCCGCAACGCCTCGCCGGTGAGCAGCTTCGCCAGCGCGATCTTCCTTGCGCCCTCCTCCATCGTGGTGCCCTTCAGACACTGGTCAATCTGCGCATGACGACGCTCCGGCGTAAGTTCCGGGGCCTCTGCCGACCACTGGCGCAATTCCTCTGCGCTACAGTGGAAATAGACCTCCTCCATCAGCGCGGTGGTAATCAGCGAGCCGACGGCGACCTTGAAGCCGTGGGATGGCTGGACTCCGTCCTTGCGGATATCGCGCATCTCCCAGATGTGGCTGTAGAGGTGTTCCGCACCGGAGGCGGGCCGCGAGTCTTTCATGTATTGCATCGCGAAGCCGGTCTGACAGAGTCCGTTGAAGAGATTCGCATAGCAGGTCTCGTCTCCTACAAGCAGTTTTTCGGGATGGTCGAGCCACTCCAGGAGATGCTCCTGGACCATCGGCCAGACGACGGGGTGGATGGGCGTGGCACCCACGGCGTCCGCAATCAGCCAGTCCCCGCCGGCCGGCACCTTGGCGGCCAGGTCGGCGTAGCCAGCGGCGGTCATCTCGAAGGGGGCGGTGCGTACGACCGCGTTGTCCGCCACGATCACCAACGGCGCCGCGCAGGGAAGCGTCTGCTTGAAGCCGTCCTTGGTGATGGCGGCTCCGGCGGAGGTGTATCCGTCCACCGATCCTGCTGTCGCGCACGAGAGATAGCCATCGATGCCCAATTCCTCTGTCGTGCGCTTAACCAAGTCGTTCAAGGTGCCGGAACCCACCGAAACGGGACGGTGCCCCTTCAACGGCTCCCGCAGGAGTTCCACATATTTGTACTCCGCATGGAACAACACGCTGCCAGGAAAGATGACTGGCGTATCCACCTCAATTCCAGCAGCCAGAAGCAATTCTTGGACACGCTGCCCCGCGACTTTCCAGGTATTGGTGTCCGCCACCATCCGCACGGGCCGGTCATCCTCTGGCCAGCACTCCCGCAACAACGCCGGAATCTCCGGCAGGACATCATTGCCAATCACGCACTTGTGCGTCTGCAAACCACTGGGAATCGGAATCGTCGCCATTTTTCGATGTTGAAACTGAAGTTCGATGGCTTAAAACACGTAACAACCTTTGAATCTGTCAGGAGACGTCGGGCGGCGGGCGTCAGCACTTCAAGACTAAAATTAGCACGGATTTAAAGTTTTGCCGGTTGAAACCTTCTTTTCCCAGTTATATTTCCATAACTTTTCCCATCCGAGTTTCATTCCATCACCATGAGCCTTTCAGAATCTCAGCCATCTACGGACTTCCAGTTCGTCCGTAGAGAATACACCAGTGCCGTGGACGGCATAACCGACTGGTACATGTTCCACCCAGGCAAGAGTTCCCTCTGCGTCGTCGTCCTGCACGGCCATGGCTCCCACGGCGACCAGCTCCTGACCAGAGCCGACCTGGAGGATTGGCGCCAATGCCTGAAGGAACTGGACGCCACCGTCGTCACTCCGAATCTGCGGGACAACGCATGGATGTCGTCCGCCGCGGTGGACGACCTGGCGGCGCTTCTCCAGAACCTGAAGGCCGAGCATCCCTGGCGGCATCTGGTCATCGCCAGTGGCTCGATGGGTGGCACGGGCGCACTTATCTTCGCGATCCGCCACCCCGAACTGGTGGACGGCGTCGTGGCCCTGGGCGCAGCAACCTCCCTGCGAAGCTATGTCAATTGGTGCGACCAGCCGGACAGATACCCCGTCATCTCGGAGATTCTCGGCGCCATCCGCCAGGCCTACCCCACGGAGGAAAAGCTTGCGGTGCACGATGTGCGCAAGCATTGCGACCGGCTGACCATGCCCGTCTTCTTCTATCATGGTGGCTCCGACGAACTCATCCCCGTCTCCGAGGCCAATTCCCTGGCAGAACAGATGAAAGGCAAAGACAATTTCCACCTCACACTCATCCCTGGAGGCGGCCACGACTCCCCTCTGCCCTATTTTCGCGAAGGCATGGCCAAAGTACTGAATGCTATAGGGGAAGCGAATGGAATTCTCCAGTGATAAACCGACAAAAAACAGGTTTGGCAATAGATGCCTAATCAAATTATTTATCCATTTGAGTTCGAGCCATTTGGGCGGGCATTCACGGAGCACGCGGAGGCCTCGGTCGCCGTGCGGCTGGGCTATGCCTTGCTGGAATCGGCGAAATACCGCCCCATCAATTGGCCGGAGTGCTGCATGCTCCCGACCGTCGGCCCCGTGGCCACCAATGGCGCATCGTTCTTCACCTCTGGGAGCGGCATCGCCTACGACGAAAAACTCCATGCCCGCCTGAAAGACGAGCACCCAGAGCATCGCCCGGAGTTGGAGGAAATCCGCCAGACCATCATCGAGGCATCGACCTGGAAGCACATCCACGAGTCGATTTCTCCAGTGGAATGGCGGCTCGTACGCTCCCACGCCTGCTGGGGCGGAACCTGGATCGGTCACGGGAACCCCGACTACGGACGGCTCCTCCGTCTGGGCACGAATGGCCTGCGGAAATACCTTGAGGAATGCCGAGCGAAGAACTTCGGGCACGACGACTTCTATCTCGCCAGCCGACTCACGCTCGATGCCCTGGATGTCCTTGGAGACCGTATTCTCGCCGAGGCGGAGCAGAAATCTCAGTTTGACGGACCACAGCAAAAGGAGTGGTCCCACATCCGCGACGACTTCCGCCGCATCCCCCGCGAGGGGGCCTTCGACATGCACTCCGCCGCGATGCTCTTCTGGCTCCTTTTCACCTTTGACGCCATCGACTCGCCTGGTCGCCTCGACCAGTTCATGTATGAATACTACCGCATCAGCCCGTTGGAGGAGAGCGAGGAGATGGTCACGCGCTTGCTGGAGGCGATGCACCAAGTACGCGCCTGGAACCTCTGTCTCTCTGGCTCCAACGCAGAATGGCAGGACGAGACGAACGACCTCTCCTATCTGATCCTCCGACGCGTCACGGAACTGCGCTATCAGACGCCGAACCTGACCGTGCGTGTCCATCGCAATACCTCCGAGCGCCTCTGGCGCATGTCCGCCGAATGCCTCGCCACCGGCAATGGTCTGCCCGCCCTCTACAATGACGAAGTGGTCTGCCCTGCCCTCGAAAAACTCGGCATCCCGCCCGCCGACAGCCACGAATACTGCATGAATGGCTGCAACCAGATCGACATCTTCGGCAAATCCCACATGGGACTGGAGGACGGTGAGGTCAACCTCGCCAAAGTCCTGGAACTCACTCTGCACGACGGCTTCGACTACGCGGTTTCGCCGCCAGAGGCCATCGCGCCCTCGTTTGGTTCCGCCCGCCAGACAACCTCCTTCGCGGAGTTCCTGTCGCTCTACTATCGGATGCTCGACCACATCATCGGCTTCACCTGCAATCTCGCCAACCGCTGCCAGGAAATCTACGCGCAAGTCGCCCCGAATCCCCTGCGCTCCTGCCTGATTCAAAACTGCCTCGAAACCGCACGCGACTACAAGAACGGCGGGCCGCGCTACGGTCATGGCCAAATCCTCGCCGAAGGCATCGCCGACACGGCGGACTCCCTCTGGGCCATCAGGACGCTCATCTTCGACCAGCGTAAATACACGATGGACGAACTGATTTCGGCATTAGAGGACGACTTCGTCGGCCACGAACAACTCTGGCACGACTTCAAAACCTGTCTCAAATTCGGTAACGACCTCCCGGAAGTGGACGAACTCTGCGCCGAAGTCGTGGATCACTTCATGCTGGAACTCAAAAAGCACCGCACCTTCCGTGGAGGCATCTACACAGGAGGATGCAGTCCCTTCTCACGCGCCGCCGAAAATGGCGTCGCCACCGCCGCCCTCCCCAACGGCAAACGCAAGGGCGAGCCGCAATTCGCAGACGCCATCGGTGCCACGCCAGGCAATGACATCCACGGCCCCACCGCCGCCCTCAAGTCGCAGATGCACTATCGGCAGACCGAGGCGGGAAGCGGCTTCATCACCCAGCTCAAATTCGCCAAGTCGCTCTTCTGCACCGAAAACGGCATGAACGCATTCATCGCGCTGGCCAAGACCTATTTCGACAACGGCGGACAGCAGCTCTCCATCAATGTCCTGGACCGCCAGGCACTCCTGGACGCACAGAAACACCCCGAACTCCACCGCGACCTCATCGTGCGCGTCGGAGGCTACAGCGAATATTTCGGCAACCTCACTCCTGACCTCCAGCAGAATGTCATCGACCGCAGTGAATTTTAATATAAATAGTTTTTATACAATAAGTTATAATATATTTCTTTGACGCAGGTCATCTGTCATCCATTGGCAAGCCGTAATATTCTCGCAACTGTGGCAGGTTGTCGTCAAACGTTCCCTCGCGGAAAATCGGCGGTGGCAGTTTTTCCCGACGGCAGACTCCAGTAAAGCAGGTATGCCAGCGTGGCAGTAGCACTTCCGCCGGCTTGAACTTCCCAATTAACTCCGGATGGGCTTGACAGAACGGATGGGCATTGTCCAGCGCGCCCTCTGGATAGACTGTCGTGTCCGGCTGGAGGACTTTCGCATTTTCCTCGTATGTATGAAATGCGCTTCGAGCCAATGACTTGGGGAAATTGATCCGGCCCGAAGTGCCATAGCCGGCCTGTTGTGGTGGATAGAACAGCAACGCCAGCAGAATGGCCACGCTGGACACCAGACTGCCAAACGCCGACAGCCGAAATCTGCCCCGATAAAACGAGCATGCCCAGAGCATTAGACCGAGGCAAACGAGCGACACCGTGAAAAGATGCGGTGCGGCGGTGGTTAAAAGCAGCCCCTCAAACAAACCAACCACGAGCAACAGCCCCAAAAACGCATCCGCCAGTTGCCGTCGTTGCGTTTTAGCAGAGGGCGGCAAAGGACGGAACGCCAAGCCGAGCATCGTCAGCATGCTCGCCCAGACAATCAACTGAAAAATGGCATAGATGTCATCAAAACCCATTCCGTTCCCTCGGCAATGTAGTAGGTTGTTAATCTGGACGAGAGTTATTCTATGTTCGTTTCTGTAAAACCCATACAGGGTGCGCAAGAGTGCGACCCTCCCGATGGAATTGCGTTTATATTATAGCATCGCAACGATGCTTTACCCTATGACGTCTGCAAAAGAAAGCCAATCCGCAAAGACACAGTTGTCATTATCCTAGAGGAATCGCCCTCGGATACCGTCATCGCTTCACAACCATCTGCGGTGACAAAATAGCTTCGACAATCCAACGCCCATGGAACATCAATTCCGAATGCTTTTGAGCCACGCCGAACTTCAGGCGGTGCGTGACATCGCCAACTCGGTCTGGCCTCCGACTTTCCGCGAAATCCTCTCGCCGGAGCAAATCGTTTATATGATGAAGATGATGTATGCATCCGAGGTGATGGAGCGCGAACTCGACGAAGGAATCTACTTCGAGGTACTCTCGCTGGACGGCGAGGACGCCGGTTTCATCTCCTACGGACGATATGAGGCCCAGCCGGACACCGTCAAACTCCACAAATGCTACCTGCTGGAGAAATTCCAGGGACAGGGGCACGGCTCCGCAATGCTCCGCCACGCCGCCCTGGCCGCCCGCCAGATGGGTGCACGATTCCTGCGACTCAATGTCAACAAGCACAATGAGAAGGCCATCCGCGCCTATCAGCGCAATGGCTTTGTCACCGTGGAGTCCGTCAAGAACGACATCGGCAACGGCTTCTTCATGGACGACTTCGTGATGCAGAAGACGCTGTGACCGCAGACTGATATGACAACCTACAAAATGTCATTTTACCTGCATTTGCGACTTTTTTGCCAGTGAGCCATTTGCAAAACGGAGTTGCCGTGGTATCTTATGTCTTGGATGGCTGCCGTGACCTGGCACTCTGGACAATTCTTGCATTAGGAGCCTCAAGGCTCTATCTTACTTTGCACAAGCAGAGCAGATTCGATCCGGCGCCATCCTCTTTTTTTTGTCTGCCAGGCGGGACACTGTCCCCCATGTCCCATGCCTCCTGCGCAGAACAAAAGGCAACTTGCCGATATTGTCCCTTATTTCCATTATATTATAACATAGTCCAAGACTAAAACCATCGCCACTGGACAACTTCTGACAATTCCGGACAACATTGTTCAAATATTGCTTTGTTTCGCTCAATGCGTAAGATAAAATTCAAAGTCACTGGTATGACCTGCGGAGCCTGCCAGGCGCATGTCCAGGCCGCGGTAGAACGACTTCCCGGTGCGCAGCATGTCAATGTCAATTTGCTGCGCAACACGTTGGAACTGGAGTTGCCAGAGGATACTTCGGTCAGCCAGGTCGTGTCGGCAGTCGAGGCCGCCGGCTACGGCGCAATTCCGGAAGAGACCTCTTCTGCGACTTCCCGGACCACTGCCACCGGACAAGACGAAAGCCTGCTTCTTCGTTCCCGCATCCTCCGTTCGCTGGTCTTTCTGATTCCACTGATGTATCTGGCCATGTACGGGATGCTACATCTGCCCCACCCCGCCACTTGGGAGAAGCCAACCTCCGCCCTGCCCATTGTCTTCGCGCAATTCCTTCTACTACTGCCGATACTCTATTTCAATCGGATCTTCTTCATCAATGGTTTCCGTCGGCTGGCGCTCCGCACCCCGAACATGGACTCGCTCATCGCCATCGGTGCAGGCGCGGGGACTGCCTACGGCATCTTCCTGCTCTTTCGGCTGACAGCGGCGACCGCCGCAAACGACTGGGAACTCGTCCAGCATCTGCGGATGGACTTCTATTTCGAGACCGCCGGGATGCTCCTGGTCCTCATCACCTTCGGAAAATGGCTTGAGGCCAAGGCAAAAGGACGGACCGGAGACGCCATCTCACGCCTGATGACACTCGCCCCCCAGACCGCCGTACGCATTTCGGAAGATGGGCAGGAGACCGAAGTGCCTATCGCACAGGTCGCCCAAGGGGACCTCCTCCTGGTTCGCCCAGGAACACGAATCCCCGTGGACGGCGTGGTCGTCACCGGTCATTCCGCCGTGGACGAATCCGCGCTGACCGGCGAGAGCATCCCCGTGGAGAAGACAGCCGGCGCCACGGTAACTGGCGCTACCGTCAATGGCACCGGCGCACTCCAGATACGCGCCACGCGCGTCGGCGAGGACTCCACGCTGGCCCAAATCATCCGCCTGGTCGAGGAGGCCGCCGCCTCCAAAGCACCCATCTCCAAGTTGGCGGACCGCGCGGCTGGCGTCTTCGTGCCTGTCGTCATCATCATTGCGCTGCTGTCCGCCATCTGCTGGCTGGCAACCGGACATCCCTTCGTGCAGGCGCTTTCGGCGGCGATGGCGGTGCTGGTCATCAGTTGTCCGTGCGCATTGGGACTGGCCACGCCCGTCGCCATCATGGTGGGCACTGGTCGGGCGGCGGAACTGGGCATTCTCTTCAAGAACGCCGAGGCACTGGAGGCCTTGCAACAAGTTGACACCGTGGTTTTCGACAAGACAGGAACCCTCACCCAGGGACAACCCGCCGTAACCGCCGTCATCCCCGCCGACGGACTTGATGAAGCACAGTTGCTTACCCTCGCCGCCAGTCTGGAATATGCCTCGGAACACCCGCTGGCGCACGCGCTGGTCGCTGCGGCTGAACAACAAGGGCTGAACTTGCGGTCAGCCGACGACATCCAGGCCCTGCCCGGCGAAGGCATCACCGCCACCCTGGACAACACAAGATACCATTTCGGCAACCGGCGCCTCGCAAAACGACTGGGCCTGAAATTGGACGACTGGAACCAACGCCTGGACGAATTGGCCGACGCCGGCCAAACACCGATGCTGCTGATGACCACCGACCGCATCCTCGGCGTCATCGCGGCCGCCGATCTCGCCAAGCCATCCGCCGCCCCCGCCATCGCATCACTACACGAATTGGGACTGCGGACGATGATGCTCACCGGCGACAACGAACGAACCGCGCAGGCCATCGCGAAGGAATTGGGCATCGATGAAGTCCGCGCCGAACTGATGCCTGAGCAAAAGGAGGGCATCCTCCGCGAACTCCAGGCAAACGGCCGTCGCGTCGCCATGGTCGGTGACGGCATCAACGACGCGCCCGCGCTCACTCGCGCCACCGTCGGCATCGCCATCGGCGCGGGAACCGACATCGCGATCGAAGCGGCGGATGTCGTCCTCTCCAGCAATCATCTGCGGACGGTTCCCGCCGCCATCGAGGTTAGCCGCGCAGTCCTTCGCAACATCCGGATGAACCTCTTCTGGGCGCTCTTCTACAATGCGTTGTGCATTCCGCTGGCGGCGGGCGTGCTCTACCCCGTCTGCGGGCTGACGCTCAAGCCCGTCTTCGGCGCCATCGCGATGAGCCTCAGTTCCTTCTGCGTGGTCAGCAACGCCTTGCGGCTGAGAAAATTCCGGCCAAGCACACAGCCGGAAAGCGCAACGGCACTCCAACTCTGGAACGCCACGCTGGAAATCGAGGGGATGATGTGCGCCCACTGCCAGTCACACGTCCAGAAGGCTCTTGCAGGCGTAGCCGGAGTATATTCCGTGACGGTCAGCCTCGAGCGTGGCGAGGCAACCGTCCAGGCATCCGCTCCCATCGAAGAAGCACTGCTGCGCCAGGCGGTAACGGACGCGGGGTACAAGGTCATTGCACTCAAAGTCAATATGTTAGAATAACCTTCGCAGGATTTCCACTCCAGCGGAAATCAGTGCCAGCAGGATGCATTTCAGCCAGGTGCCCAAGGACAACGGCGTAACCGACAATGCCTCGCCGCCAAAGGTGACAAAGACGAATTGCAGGACGAGGATTGACGCCATCACCGCCACAAAGGTCCAGTTTCGCGTAATCCCCGCCAAAGGGTTGAACTGGGCAGTCCGTATGGTGAAGCCATTGAAGGTGATGGCCATCATAAAGACAGCAAACAGCGCCGAATGGATATCCGCTTCGTTATGAACACCTATATATTTCTGCACGCAAGGAACAAAAAGAATTCCCAGACAGATTGCGGCAACCACGACAGCCCCCAGAAGCACCTGCGTCAGCATTGGCGTGGTGACGATGCGCTCCGAACGCGGGACCGGCGGCTCCCGAAGATATTCCATCGATGGCGGTTCACTGCCGTAGGCGATGGCGGCCAGGGTGTCCATCGCCAAATTGACCAACAGCAGTTGGATGACCGTCATCACGACATTCTCGCCGAAAACCGGCCCAATGGCACAGGTCACGACCGCCGCGACATTCACGGTGAGCTGGAAGACCAAGAACTTCCGGATGCTCTTGAACATCGTGCGGCCATAGAGGATGGCTTTCTCAATGGAGGCGAGATTGTCGTCCAGGATGGTGATTTCCCCCGCGGCCTTGGCGGCCTCGGTGCCACTGCCCATCGCGAAGCCGACATCCGCACGGCGCAGCGCGGGCGCGTCATTCACGCCGTCGCCCGTCATCCCGACCACCAAGTCCATTTCCTGGGCAAGTCGCACCAGCCGGCTCTTGTCCAGCGGCATCGCCCGGGCGACCACCCTCAGCCGTGGCAGCACCGCCTTCACCTCGGCATCACTTTTCCGAGCCAGTTCTGCGGAGGTGAGTGCCACATCATCGGGCGAAGCGAGCAATCCCGCCTCACGTGCGATGGCAACGGCGGTTTCCAGCCGGTCTCCCGTCACCATGACCACTTGGACACCAGCCTGCCGAATCTCCAAAATGGCAGTCTTCGCCGCCGAGCGAACCTGGTCACGGATGCTCACCACGCCCAATAGCGTCAATGGAGCTTCTTCATTATCTCCAAATGCCTTGGCGACCGCCAGAAGCCGCATCGAACGGCTTGACTGCGCCGCAAAATACTCCTCAAGTCGCCGATGCGCATCAGCGTTCCACGGGCGCGTGACGCCTTGGGCATCGACATACGCGGCACAGTGCGCCAGGAGGTTCTCCGGGGCGCCCTTCACATATACCTGCGTGGTCTCGCCTTGACGCACCACCGCGCTGGAGGACTTGTGCACGGAGTCGAAATCCCGGAAGGAAACCACCTGGTCGCGATTCAGTTGTTCCGCATGGCCAGACTCCATCAGAAACTGCATCAGCGCGCGGTCCGTGGCGTTGCCACCAATCACCCTTCCCTGGCTGGGCATCGCATGGTTATTCAGGCCAAGGCCGACCAGCAGATCGTCACGCAAGGCGGCGGGCATCGTGGGCAGCTCCGGCAGTCTTTGTCCATCTCCAGAGGCCACTTCAGCCACGGCAAGGCGTCCTTCGGTGATGGTTCCGGTCTTGTCGCAAAAGAGGATGCTGAGGCTCCCCGCCGTCTCCAGGCCGTGGATTTTCCGTACCAGCACCTGGTCTTTGACCATCTTCAGGCTTTGCAGTGCCTGAAGCAGCGAACTGAGCATCGGCAGTCCCTCCGGAACGGCACAGACGATGATGGTCACCGCCACCGTCACCGCATCGACCACCAGCCGCACCCAACTCCCCAGCTCCTGCGGAGCACGACCGCGCAGTATCGTGGACAGTAGAACCGCCACCACAATGACGACGGCACCGCAATAGCCGAAGCGCGTAATCTGCCGTGCCAACACGCCCAGTTTCACCTGCAGCGGCGTCTCCCGGGTGGTCTCCTGTGCGGCCAAAGACGCCTTGCCGAACTCGGTGCCGTCGCCGACCACCTGCACCTTCAGGCAGGCCTCTCCGCCGACAATGACCGTCCCGCGATATACCGAAAACGGATTGAGGAGGTCCCGTTCGGAAATGTCCACACCAGACGGCATTGGGCGCTTCGGCACGGGTTCCGACTCGCCATTCAGCGCCGCCTGGTCCACCATCAATTCGCCATCCAGCAAAATGCCATCAGCAGGAATTTTGTCTCCGGCCTGAAGGAACACCTCGTCATCGACCACCAGGTCATCCATTGGCACCTCAACCAATGCGCCTTCCCGAAAGACCTTCGCGCGTTCCTGTGCATTCGCCGTACGACGCAAGGCGGTCGCCTTCATCTCCTGTCGCCACTCGAAGACCGCCGCCACGCCATTGGCCAGCAGAATCGCCACAAAGACCCCGAATGGCTCATACCACTGCGCGCGTCCGCAGAAGAACAGCCCTAACTGGATAGCCAGCGCCACCAACAGAATCTCAATCAGCGGATTTCGGAATCCCCGCAGGAGCTTCCGCCACAGCGGTTCCGGCGGCAGTTCCGTCAAGGAGTTCATCCCGTGAAGGCGGCGGCTCTCCTCGACTTGTTGATTGGTCAATCCCAGATAGTGCATCTTACTCCGATATTAAGTACATTTCTTATACTATAAATTTTCAGGAAAGATTTTCATGAGTCTGAGTCGTCATGTTCGAGGAAAAATGGAATTAATCTAATGTTGGCGCAAAAAGTATTCGGACACTTGTGTTATATTAAGAAACAATCACAGAACTCAAGTCATAATCTCAAAAACCAATTATCCAATAACTGTAGGAATACACCAATGAAACATTTCGCCGCCATTACCCTCCTTGCTTCCCTTCTCTTTGCAGCCGGCTGCATCACCCAGGTCGCCCCCCAGAATACCCCGCTCGCCGTCACCAACCAGCATTATAGCCTCATGGGCACGATGACCGCTGACTTGAATTGCAATTCATTTGAGGCGGACAAAGCGGTACGCGCCGCTGCTGTTGCCATGAAGCTCCTGCAACTGGAGCGTTACAACATTCAGGTCGGCGTGGTCTATGAATACAAGGACCTTTACGAGAACCGCGTGACCGTCAAGGTGAAGGATGATCCCACCGTGGGTTCCAAGATTGCCATCAAACTCGGCAAGACCGGTGACAAAAAGTTCTCCGAGAATTTCCTCTCCGTTCTAGACCAAGCTCTTCGCGGTGTTCCTGCCGAACCCGCCGAATAACCATCCACTGCAACATTTTTACCGCTGTTTGCGCCTCGGTCCCCAAAAGCCGGGGCGTTTTTATTCCGCAGACATTGGCAATGAGCAATGAGCAATTTTAAAAGATGGCTATGTTCCCCAACAGGGCATTGAATTGCACTTCTACA